>JADLHE010000542.1 GCA_020848965.1 Saprospiraceae bacterium | reverse complement strand
CCGCCGCTTATCGTAGGCGTGATGGTTGCACCTGAACCAACCACATCGGAGTGGTCATAGTAGACTTGATTGGTAGGCGAACCAACGTCGGGGTTCAACCAATTGAAGGTCACACCGCCGTTCAGGTTTTCAACATCCGTCAAGGCAATGTGCAGTTCACCAAAGCGTATGGTGCCTTGGTAGGTGAAAGTGAAGTTGTTTTGAGCAGGGATGGCTTGGTTCAAGCCGTTGAAACCATCCCAAAAAACGGAGTCAACACCGTCATTGATGGCGCTTTCTATCGTTACGTCAACGGGGTCGTTGTAGGAGCCGTTGTTGTTCAAGTCAAGTTGCAGGGTAATGCTACCACCAATATTGGTCGTAAAAATAAAGTAGCCACCTTTTCCAACTTGGAAATAACCATTTGCGCAAGGCAGGCCGCCAGTGTTTACACCTACTATAGAAGTGCTCGATAAATCGAATTGTTGGCGTGGCCTGTAAAGCCAGGTCTGGTGTACATTGCTCCTGTAAATATCTGTCACTTGGGCAGTGGCAGGCATGTTCGAGTCTGGCTGGTTGAAGAATATCTTATTGTTTACCAACCCAAGGCCCGCATCATCCTGCGCTTGCGGTTCATACAGATACAAGTTGTTGGGGACCCAAGTGCCCGCATCATCGTCCCTTGTAAAAGCAGACTCAAGTTTAGATTTGTAAACAGGCTCACCTGCGCCAGTTACTAAACCGAGCGAGTTGGAGGAGATTGGAAAACGGAACGGGTCTGCATCCATGATGTTTACCTCGTATAGGTATCCGTCTTGCGTAAGCACATAAAAAGTCGGTGAGGTTTCGAAACCGTTACCGTTTATCAGCGAAATATGCTCATTGGTGTAAAGCCTTCCTTCTTTGACAGTACCACCTTGGTTGCCTGCCCCACCCGTCGTTATTGTAACGTCCCAAGCCAGTACTACCCTGCGGGTATTGGGCTGGTTCAATGCACGAGTCCAAGGGGAATTGTTCAGGATGTTTGGGAAGGCCGTGTTCACATAGGAAGGATAGTCAAAAACAACCGTCCAAATGCCCGATTGACCGCTAGGCACTTGCACAATACCGGGAATATAACCTGTGCCATTGGTAGTTCCACCACCATTTGGGCCAGCTGTCTCCTGGGTATTGTTGTTGATGATGCCCAATCCGGTGGATGCGCCAGTATTGTCAAAAGTGGTGGCGAGGGTCCCGTCGGGGCGATAGACTTGGATATAGCCTCCCTGAATACCAACGTGGCTGGAGCCAACGTTGATGAAATCCCCAGCATTGGCATAAACCTTCAGCTGCTGAGGGTCTCTGGTGTCAAGGAACATCCTGTAGCCTGGGTAGGAAACAAAATCCTTTGAGCCTTCAGCCCAAACAAGGTTTGCTACCGAAACGACCAGTACCACCGCAAACATAGCTTTGGTAACGGCTTTTCGGAACAAACCCGGAAATTGAATAGGTGTTTGGTTAAGTAACGAAACTTTCATGTTTCAGAAGTTTGATGAGAAAAACTTGAGTATTTGATGGAACAGGCGGCAACACCCAAAGGCGCTTAGTCCTGTTGAAAATACAAATTACGAAAAGTCGCCATAGAAGTTCCACTTCCCGACAACATTGCTTCACCGTTACCCCTCCCTGTTAATCGTTTTGACTTTGTGTGTAGTCCTACCTTTTTTCAATAAGTATGTGGAATGGATTCCATTGGAAAGAAGCCCTACCTGCAAAAATTTTAGGGCATTTGAATTGAAAATTGTTTCAAAAAAAATCGTTCTAACTCGCTTTGGCATTCGAATACGGGAATCGGTGTTTGAGCGGCCAAAAGTATTTAATTTATGTAATATGCTGCATTTTTTTTCATTTTTTTGGCTATTCTACCATGATTTTCAGTGTATTACAGAACTCATGGCCCTACCTTAACACCGCTTCCCTTTTCACGGCTTCGAGTATGGACAAGGAAAGCACCAGTTCTTCTTCCTCTTTTTCGAGTTTGGTCAAGTGCTGGAATATTCGGGTCGCACCTTTTTGGCCTTTGGCCGGATTGGACAGCCCGCCCACTCGTTTGTCGTTCACCTTCAGCGGCAGTACTTGATTTTCATAGTTCTGGCTCACTTGGGCAAGTGGCTTATTCCCTTTTTGGCTGACGACCACACCGTGGTCATTCACCGTTCCGACCAATTGGTCGCCAATCACCATCTCCACCTCGCCATTTTTGACTCGATATATAAACTCCTGGTTGCTGGTGCGGGCATAGAGCAATCCATTTTCTCCTTTGCTTACATACTTGCGGTAGGCCCAGGCCACCACCGGTTCATGGTAAATGGTCGTAATAACCCCTTTCGAGGACTTTACCATCCCGTTTTTTGTGCTCCGCTTGATTTGATTGAACGAAAGTTGCTCCATTTCCTCCGAAGTCAAGGGAATGAGGTCGGCAACGAGTGGTGCCAATTCAGCACGCATTTGTTGTAGGTCTTTTTGAATTTTGTTACGGCCTGGCTTGTAATTCTGCATCAGTTTCATGCCCAAGCTGAGGGCCACCATGGCCAAAACGACCATTGCTAACAGCGACAAAGCGATTCCTATCATCTTGCTAAAATTTTAAAGGCCAATTTTAGGCGTATTTCGCTTACCTGCCAATCCATTTCGACAGAAATAAAAAAAGCCCTGCCAAAATTGACAGGGCTTCCGTTTTATCTTCCATCGTTCTCAACCGAGATACGATTTCAATGCGTTGCGGTTGTAAGATTTCCGGAGCCGCCTGATGGCCCGCTCCTTGATTTGCCGGACCCGCTCACGGGTAAGGCAATACAGTTCTCCAATTTCCTCCAAAGTGAGGGCTTTGTGGCCGTTCAATCCGTAGTAGGCCGACAAAACTTCCACCTCCCTAGGTGCAAGGATGGAAAGCCCGGCCTGCACTTCATCTTTGAGGGATTGGTCCATCAAGGCATCGTCGGGGCGCTGACCGTCTGCGTCTGCAATCAGGTCGAGCATGGTTGAGTCGCTGTCTTCACCACCGATGGGCGCATCAACCGACACATGGCGGATGCTGCCTTTCAGCAAATTGGAGACTTCTTTTGTGGAAAGTTCCAGGATTTCGGCCAGTTCTTCGTCCGATGGTTCCCGTTCGAACTCCTGCACAAAGGAAATGAAAGCCTCGTTCACCTTATTGTAAGAACCAACTTTGTTGAGCGGCAGCCTTACGATTCTTGAGTATTCAACGATGGCCTGCAGGATGGACTGTCGGATCCACCAAACTGCGTAAGAAATGAATTTGAAGCCTTTTGTCTCATCAAAACGGCGGGCGGCTTTCATCAAGCCGACGTTGCCCTCATTGATAAGGTCGCTCAAGGAGAGTCCTTGGTTTTGGTATTGCTTCGCAACAGAAACGACAAAGCGAAGATTGGCCTCGGTCAGCCTTTCTAGGGCGTCTTGGTCACCCGAACGGATGCGTCGGGCAAGGTCAGCCTCTTCCTCGGCATTGAGCATGTCAATCTTACCAATATCGTTCAAGTACTTGTCAAGCGCAAGGCTCTCACGAGTGGTAATTTTGTTAGTAATCTTTAATTGGCGCATAACCTGTCTATTATTGGTTTGAGGTTGTGATTGTGTAGTCAGTTTTAAGAAACATGGGAAATTGATTTTTCAAAAACGAATGAATCTGGTTTCTGATATTAAAAATTACGCCAAACTAATCAAAAAAGTTGCCACTTACTTCAAGTTGCCACCTCCTTTTGAAAAAAAGCGCTGTTTTATGCTCGAAAGCTCCAACCTTTTTGATCCGCAATAAGTTCTAAGCGCAAGCGAACCTATAGCATTTTGCAAAAATTGGCGAAAAATTTCAACCCAACCACTTATTTCCGAAAAATATTTTGAATCAGTGCAGCCTGTCACCACGAAGTTCCAGATTTTGCAAGATTTCGGCTTCCCTGTCAAGGTACTCCTGCCACCTGACTTTAACCCTTTCCTCCGGGAAATAGGTCTTTGCCAAGTCAATAAAGAGCCGGTAATGTCCGGCCTCCGACACCATGAACTTATGGTAAAATTCTTTGAGGTCGTCCTCTTTCAGGTTCAGCGATAGCAACCTGAACCGCTCGCAGCTACGTGCTTCTATCAGGGCAAAAGTCAAGAGTTTTTCAAGTAGCCGCTCCTCACTGCTACCGCCTTTTTTTCCGAATTTCATCAATTCGTTCACGTATTCGTCCTTGCGCTGGTGGCCTAATTTTAGGTTCCGGCGCTCCAATTCCAAAAGTACCAGCCGAAAATGCCCCCATTCCTCCGTCACGATTGGAGCCAGTTCCTTCACCAGCTTCAATTTGTCGGGGTAGCCCTGGAGGAGTGAGATACAGGATGTCGCCGCTTTTTGCTCGCAATAGGCATGGTCGGTGAGAATCTCGGCCAAGTCCATCTCAGCAAGGTTCACCCAGCGTGGGTCTGTAGGCAATTTTAGTCCAAGCATAAATAATGTGCAGGTCTTGATTGACCTTTGAATTGTTTCGGGGCAAAAATAGGATGGGCACTTCAAATCCGTTAGTGGCAATTCTGTATTGTTTTGGAAATTGCAATGTTTCCCTTCACAAGGCCGAAATGCCCAAAAATGGGCATATTTACCGCCAAAATAAACCACTCTAAACTTTTTGAACTTTCTTTTTGAAATCGGATTCTTGCCCGTCAGCCTTTGGGACATACTCGACATAGCCATCGTGGGCTATCTCATTTTCCGGGTTTACCTGCTGCTGCGGGGCAGTATCGCTTTCAATATTTTCATCGGAATCGTCATCATTTACCTGCTTTGGTGGCTGGTGGGCATGTTGAAAATGGAGATGCTTTCGATGATTCTGAGTCAGTTCGTCAACGTCGGGTTCATCATCATCATCATCATTTTTCAGCCAGAAGTTCGGCGGTTCCTGCTCATGCTCGGCAACACCACTTTGGGGCGGAGAACCGATGTGATGCTTCGTTGGCTCTCCCGCAACCTCGACAAACGCCCCATCAACGAGGCCGCCAATTTTGAGGTGAAACAAGCCTTGCTGCGTATGTCGAAAGATAAAACCGGTGCGCTCATACTCTTTTCGCCCAGTTTTGAAATTGAGTCCATTGTGCAGTCGGGCACCAGGTTGGACGCCACCATCAGCCAATCCTTGCTCCTCAGCATTTTTCAAAAAGAAAGCCCTTTGCACGATGGTGCTGTGGTCATCAGCAAGGGAAAAATCTTGGCGGCAAGCTGCATCCTTCCCATATCGGACAGCGTTCAACTGCCCACCAAGGCTGGCCTTCGACACCGGGCGGGGCTGGGCATCTCGGAGCGAAGCGGGGCGGCAGCCTTCATTGTTTCCGAAGAAACGGGGGCCATCAGCTTCGCCGAAGGCGGAAAAATCGAATTTGCTGTTTCAGAAAACCGCTTGTCGGAACTGCTAATGGCACAACAAGCATAGCGATTTTATCAGAAATAAATTTGGCGGACAGAATCTGCAAAGCACCCCACCTCTCTATCTTTGGCCGCAAATTCATGGTTGCTGAATTGTTGCCCTTACCATTACAACTCTCAAACAATTCAACAATCCCAACAATCAATTTCTTATGAAAGCAGCACAAGATTATATCGCAAAAAACAAGCAGCGCTTCCTCGATGAACTGCTCGACTTGCTCCGCATCCCCTCCATCAGCGCCGACCCCGCCTACAAGGCCGATGTGCTTCGCACCGCTGATTTTGTTGCCCAAAGCCTGCGTGACGCCGGGGCCGACAATGTGGAAATTTGCCAGACTTCCCACAAAAAAGACGGCAAGGCCAAGGAAGGCTACCCCGTCATTTATGGTGAAAAAATAATTGACAAAAAACTGCCGACCGTGCTCGTGTATGGCCACTACGACGTGCAGCCACCCGACCCGCTCGACCTTTGGACTTCCCCACCGTTCGAGCCAGTCATCAAAAAAACAAAGGTGCATCCTCAAGGTGCCATTTTCGCCCGTGGCTCTTGCGACGACAAGGGGCAAACCTATATGCACGTGAAGGCTTTCGAGGCAATGGTGGCTACGAACAGTTTGCCCTGCAATATCAAGTTTTGCATTGAAGGCGAAGAAGAAGTCGGCTCGCCCAGTTTTCGGCCTTTCGTGGAAAAAAACAAGAAGAAACTGGCCTGCGACGTTGTGCTTTGCTCCGACACGAGCATCATCGCCAACGATGTGCCGAGCATCACCACGGGCGTGCGTGGCCTCGCCTACTTGCAAGTGGAGGTGACTGGCCCCAACCGTGACCTGCACTCCGGCGTGTATGGCGGCGGCGTGGCCAACCCCATCAACGTGCTGGCTGGCATGATTGACAAGCTGATTGACAAAAACGGCAAAATCACCATCCCCGGCTTTTACGACGATGTGCTGAACGAATCCAAAAAAGACCGGGAAGCCATGAACAAGGCCCCCTTCAGCCTCGCCGACTACATGGAAGACCTCGCCATTGGAGACGTCCAAGGCGAAAAGGGCTACACGACCTTGGAGCGCACCAGCATCCGCCCTTCTTTGGATTGCAACGGCATTTGGGGCGGCTACACGGGCGAAGGCTCGAAGACAGTTTTGCCCTCGAAGGCATTCGCAAAAATCTCTATGCGCCTCGTGCCGCACCAGCGTTGCGAGCAAATTTACGACCTGTTCGAGGCGCATTTCAAATCATTGGCCCCGCCATCGG
>JADLHE010000541.1 GCA_020848965.1 Saprospiraceae bacterium | reverse complement strand
TTCCGTAACGATTACTGATGCGAACGGCTGCACCACCACTGCTTCAGCTACCGTCCAAAACGGGGCACAGGTCAGCACGACGGCCAGTGCCATTGATGAAACTTGCAATGGTGCAAAAAATGGTGCCGTGGCTGCCACCAGCGCAACTGGAGGCACTTTCCCATATACTTATGTTTGGAACACAAACCCAGCGCAAAGCGGCCAAGTGCTTAGCCACCTTGCCCCCGGCACCTATACGGTAACAGCCACCGATTCACAGGGTTGCACCGCAACAGCCGCTGCAACAGTGGATGCTGGGCCATCCCTCGCAGTTACCCTCACTGCCACCGATGTGCTTTGCTTTGGCAAAAGCACTGGCACAGTCTCCATTTTGAATGTCGGAAACAGCGCTGGAACGCTGAGCTACCTCTGGAGTGCTGGTAGTCAAACGACCAGCAGCATCAGCAACCTCGCAACTGGAACCTACACGGTGACAGTAAGTGATGGCCAAGGATGTTCGGGAACAGCGGCTGCGTTTGTGGCGGACGGCCCACAGATTTTGCTCAACCCTACTGTGACGGATGCTACCTGCAACTATACTTGGGACGGTGCAATTGCACTTTCCGTGACAGGAGGCGTTTCACCTTATACTTATCAATGGAACGACCCTGCTTCGCAAACCACTGCCACTGCCAGCAACTTGGCGGCAGGCACCTATAGTGTGACGGTGACGGCTGCGAACGGCTGCACGGCCACCACAACGCAAACCGTGGAGGCGCCCATCCCAGCGGATGTGGTCATATCGGGTACGAACGTTAGTTGTTTCAATGGAAACAATGGTTTGGCAACCGTTACCATCACGAACGGAAGCCCAGCCAGCTACCAATATTTTTGGAGCAATGGCGCTACAACTGCCACTACCTCCGGCCTTACCGCTGGTACTTATGGTGTCACCATAACAGATAACAATGCCTGTTTGGTAACGGAGTCCATTACGCTGACCCAGCCTACGCAGCTTCAAATCTCAATGACTTCTGATGATGCCACCTGTGGCAACGGAAGCGATGGAAGCGTGACCACCACTGTTTCAGGCGGTGTGCCATTCCCGAATGGAAGCTATAACTATGTATGGAGTGCAGGTAGCAGCCCGAACGTCAATGTATTGGACGACGTTTCGCCCGGCAACTATACCGTGACCGCAACAGATGCCAACGGTTGCACTATTTCTGGCTCCGCTACCATTGGTGCGCCGCCCGTCCTGCTCGCCAATATTGCTGCGACGAACGTGAGTTGCAATGGCCTCAACAACGGCCAATTGGCAGTGACTGCATCGGGTGGGGTAGGGCCTTATACCTATCTTTGGAACAACCTGGCTGGTTCTACTTCCACCAGCATTGGCAACCTAGCTCCCGGCACTTACGGGGTTTCGGTTTCAGATGCGGTGGGTTGCTTGGCATTCTCGAATGCTACCATCACAGAGCCAGCGGTGCTCAGTGTTTCCAGCTCAAAATTTGACGTGGTTTGTCCGCCCGACACGGATGGTTCGGCCATTGCATTGCCAACTGGCGGTACAGCACCTTACAGTTACTTGTGGTCAACTGGAAGCACATCGTCTATACTGGCCAACCTTGGCGTTGGGACTTACGCAGTAACCGTAACGGATGCCCGTGGTTGCTCCGCAACGACTTCCGTTCAAATTGTGGCGACCACTACATTGGCGCTCAGCACCACAAAAATTGACGCCAACTGTTTTAACACAAATGACGGTTCAGCAACGGCGGTCATTTCGGGAGGCAGCACGCCCTTCAATATCGTTTGGTCCAATGGCGCTACGTCAGCTTTGAATGCCAGCCTTTTGGCAGGCACCTATGGCGTTACCGTCACCGATGCGGATGGTTGTGTTGTCACTAGTTCAGCCACAGTAACATCGCCGCCACTCTTCACGGCGCCAGCTTCCATCGTATCCAATATTTCAAATTATGGTGGCAGCAATGGTTCGGTAAAAGTGACGCCAGCGGGCGGTGTGTCGCCATATGCCGTAAATTGGAACAACAACAGCACTGCGCTTACCTTGTCGAACCTTTCGGCAGGTGTGTATGCGGTGACTGCCACCGATGCGCATGGCTGCACGGCCACAAGCTCCGTCAACCTGCAAAACCCAGCCAAGATTGGCGATTTTGTATGGCATGACCTCAATCAAAACGGCACGCAAGACGCAGGCGAGCCGGGCTTGGACAGCGTGAAACTGCACCTCATCGGCGCAACATTTGGTGGCACCCAAATCCATTTGACTACTTATTCAGATGTGAACGGTTTCTATGCTTTTGACGGCATACAAGGCGGTGTTTATCAAGTTAAATGCGATTTGCCGAACATCCATATTTTCACACCAGCCAACGTTGGCAACGACAATACGGACAGCGACATCAACCCAGCCGACAGCCTTACTGCCATCTTCAATATTCCAACGGGCAACTACGATAGCCGTTGGGACGTGGGCTTGGTGGAATTGGACGAAAAAGTAAATATCGGCGACTTCGTTTGGTACGATGCCGACCACGATGGTATTCAGGATTTGCAGGAGTCGGGCATGCCGAACTATACCGTAAGGCTTTACAGTATGCCAGCCAACACGCTGGTTTCCACCAAAGTGACCAATTCTTCCGGCAAATACCTGTTCACAGATGTGCTTCCAGGTTCTTATCAAATTGAGTTTGCCCTAGGCAATTTGCCCAATGGCTACACCTATGCGCCAAAAGACCAAGGCACGAACGATGCCTTGGATAGTGACCCAAATCCGGCAACTGGGCGCACGGCCACTTTCCAGATTTACCCATATACACCCGATAATTTGACCTTCGATGCAGGTGTGTTCAAAGAGTGCGACAACGTGACGGACGGTGGCCTTATCGGCTACAATGAGTCGCTCTGTGGCATCGGCGCCGACCCTGCCGAAATCGTGAGCTTGTCATTACCAACGGGTGGCTACGGTGTGTTGGAATACCTTTGGATGAAAAGCACGGTGCCAGTTTACAATGGCCCCGGCGACCCCAACTGGGGCCCGATACCGAACTCCAACAATGCCAGCTATAACCCTCCACCCATCAATCAAACGACTTATTATATCCGTTGTGCCCGCAGGGCTGGCTGTCCGGATTACCCGGGTGAGACCAATATCGTTTCGAAGACCATCACCGCTAACCCTCTTGCGCAAATCATAGATGCTCCTATTTCGATTTGCAACAACGAGGGCGACCGATTTGAGGCGGCCATAGCAGGTGGCGGCGCTACTTACGAATGGAATTTTGGGCTGGGTGCCGTTCCAGAAACTGCTTCCACCAGGGTCGTCAATCCAGTGTATTGGACAACGGTAGGCGTGAAGACTGTTTCATTGACCGTCACCCGTTTTGGTTGCTCAGTAACCGTTACGACTGCCGTTCAAGTCAACCTTTGCGGCGACCCATTGATTGGTGTTTTTGACGATGTAATTGCCGATTTGAATGGCCAAGCCGCTGATATTCAATGGCATGTGACAGGAATGGACATTGAGAAGACTATGTTCTTTGTGCAACGCTCCGAGGATGGTGCTGCATTCGAGAACATTGCTGCGGTAGCGGGCAACAGCCACGATGCCAATGGCATGTTCCATGCAAAGGACAAGCAACCACGATTGGGTGAAAACATTTACCGAATCCTTTGCCGCCGCACAGATAGCGCTGCGCCTGATGCATTCTCGCAAACTGCCAGCGTTTTCTACCAGCCAGCGGGCGTCAAAGCGGTGCAGGTGTATCCAAACCCAACCATCGGCCAACTGACGGTGGAATTCGTAAAGCCTTCCATCAATGAGTCCACCCTCGAAGTTTGGGATTCTTATGGACGCAAATTGACGGAAAAAGAAGTTCCAGCAATGACCGAGCGGGTGGAACTAGATTTGAGTCAGCAGTCGCTCGGCGTGTATTGGGTGCGAGTCCGTTCCGCCAACATCAATGAGCAGATGATAAGGGTGGTGAAGGCTGAATGATGGCCTCATGGCTTCATGGTTTCATGGCTTCATTGCTTTATTGTTTCATTGTTTTTGGGCACATTGGTTACCACATTGCGAAAGCCATGAAACCCTGCAACCCTGCAACTCTGCAACCGTGAAACCATGAAACCATGAAACCATGAAACCATGCAGCCATGAATCAATCCAATAATCTCCATAGTTTTTTCAATACATAGTTAATAAAAATTGGCGGGCCGTCGGAAACGGCGGCCCTCTTTTAGTGATTATTCTGTTTTTGAAAAAAAATGGACTTAACTTTGTGCCGCAAATCTCCCCTGCTTTTAACAAATTATTGACCTAAGGTGCGTGAAGCTGAACCCTTCCGACTTCCCACCCGAACATCCATTAAAACTTAAACAAGTTGAAAAAGAGAGTTCTCATTACCGGCGCAGCCGGGTTCATCGGCTCCCACCTCTGCGATCGCATGTTGGCCGAAGGCTACCACGTTATCGGCATGGACAACCTGCTCACGGGCAGCTTGGAAAACATCGAACACCTGTTCCCAAGGGACGATTTCGAGTTTTACCACCACGACATCACCAAGTTCGTGCACGTGCCGGGCGACATCCACTACATCTTGCACTTTGCCAGTCCGGCCAGCCCGATTGACTATTTGCAGATGCCTATCCAAACCCTGAAAGTAGGTGCATTGGGTACGCACAATATGCTCGGCGTTGCCAAGGCAAAAGGTGCCCGCATCCTGGTAGCTTCCACCTCTGAGGTGTATGGCGACCCGCTCATTCACCCGCAAGTGGAGGAGTATTGGGGCAATGTGAACCCCGTCGGCCCACGTGGCGTGTATGATGAGGCAAAACGTTTCTTGGAGGCCATTACAATGGGTTACCATACCTTCCACAAGGTGGAAACCCGCATCATCCGTATTTTTAACACCTACGGCCCACGTATGAGGGTCAACGATGGCCGAGTGCTTCCGGCGTTCTTCTCCCAAGCCATTCGTGGTGAGGGCTTGACCGTTTTTGGAGATGGCTCACAGACCCGCAGTTTCTGCTACGTGGACGACCTCGTGGACGGCATCTACCGCCTCCTCATGAGCGATTACGACAGGCCAGTCAACGTCGGCAATCCGCAGGAAATCACCATGCTGCAGTTTGCCCACGAAATCTTGGATTTGGTCAAGAATCCAAAAGCGCATATCATCTACAACCCGCTGCCAACCGACGACCCAAAACAGCGCAAACCGGACATCACCAAGGCCCGCAACATCCTCGGATGGGAGCCTAAGTTTGACCGGGCTGAAGGGCTTCGTTTGACGTATGAATACTTCAAAAAAGCGGTCAAGGTTTGAACGCTGTTGATTTTTGGTTTTATATATAGTTTTTGATTTAGGATATAAGATATAAGGTTTCAAATGGAAGATTGGCTATGCCCAGTTGAATTTGAAATCTTATATCTTGTGTTTTATTTCTGAAATCAAATAATCATAAAGATGAAAAAGGTATTAATCACTGGCGGTGCAGGCTTTATCGGCTCACATGTAGTTCGCCTTTTTGTTAATAAATATCCTGATTATCAAATAGTTAACTTGGACAAGTTGACTTATGCTGGCAATTTGGAAAACCTCAAGGATATTGAGGATAAACCGAATTATTCCTTTGTAAAAGGCGACATAACAGACGCTGCGGCCATGTTGGAACTATTCCAGCAACATGATTTTACGGGTGTAATCCACCTCGCAGCTGAGTCGCACGTGGACCGTTCCATCACCAACCCATTGGAGTTTATTGAGACTAATGTTATCGGTACTTTCAACCTTTTGAATGCTGCCAAAACTGCTTGGAAAGGCAAGGAAGAAGGTCGGGTATTCTACCATGTTTCCACCGATGAGGTGTATGGCTCTTTGGGCGACGAGGGCTTTTTCGTGGAAACAACGCCCTACGACCCCCGTTCGCCATACTCGGCTTCCAAGGCCAGCAGCGACCATTTCGTGCGTGCATTTCACCATACTTATGGATTGCCGGTGTTGTTGTCCAATTGTTCGAACAATTATGGGCCGAACCATTTTCCGGAGAAGCTCATTCCCTTGGTTATCAACAATATCAAGCATAGCAAGCCGCTGCCCATCTACGGCGACGGTAAATACACCCGTGATTGGCTTTGGGTGAAAGACCATGCCGATGCCATTGACACCATTTTCCACAAGGGCAAACACGGCGAAACCTACAATATTGGTGGTAACAACGAGCGCAAGAACATCGAACTCGTGACCACCCTCTGCGACATCATGGACGAACTGCTGGGCCGTGCACCCGGTACTAGCCGTGGCCTTATCACTTACGTGAAAGACCGTCCCGGCCACGACCGTCGCTATGCAATAGATTCCACCAAATTGCAAACGGAACTTGGCTGGCAACCCACCATCCAACCAGAGGAAGGGCTGCGCCTCACGGCGCAATGGTACCTTGAAAACGAGGAGTGGCTGGAGCACGTGACTTCGGGAGCTTACCAAAAATATTATGAAGGGCAATATGCCTGATTCATTTAGTGCTTCGCAATGGCTGCCCTTGATTCATCCGCAATCAAGGGCAGTTTTGTTTTCAGGGAGTTGTAGTCAACGGCCGTTACGTTTACTAGCCAATACCCTTTTCCTTTTCCGAACAACGCTGACCATCGCCAAGTCCATTCATCCAAGTCAGTCGTGGAGCCATCGGTGTACCACCAAGCCGTGTAAAGTTGCTCTGAACCATTTTCCAGTGAAGCCGAATAGAATTCGATTCCGGCAATTTTTTCCTTTTTGATATGCTTGAATTCATAGCCACTGCCTTGCCAGCAAATGCGGGGGTCGTGGCTGGCATTGAGCCAACTAACGGGTGGTTTCAAGTAAACAAGCAAGCTGTCGTTCTCAAATTTCAAGACGCCATCCTTTTGCACAGTGCGCTGAAAACCAGTGAGTTGCACCTGTGGTGCAATGTCCGAAACCTTGCTGCTCAATTGGTCAAATTTCCAGCCTGTGAATAGGAGCATGGAGATGATAATGACATGTGGCAGCCATGTTTTCAGGGAGGTTTGCGGTTGGAAATGAGATGATTGCAGCATTGGTTTCACCTCAATTTTTGCGAAGCGCCACCGCATAAAAACAAACATGGGGAGCATTACATAGGCCACCACCGCAAACAGCCCCCAACCATCGTGCATGGGGTCGGTGGCGGGCACTTTGAAAATGACCAAGGCCAGCATTCGCATAAAATTGGCGGAAATAGCCAATATCAAGGCCAAAACGAGCCATGCACCTGCTTCCCCAAAGCCCAAGTGGTTCGCCTTTTTCCGTTCAAAATAAGCCATGACCAAAAGGGAAAGTAGCAGCCCAGTGCTCAAAGAGTGCAGCCCCATGCACGCCGAATCAACATGAAAATCGGTGCCGTCCATGACAATGACATTGCCGCTGGCCTTGGCTTGGAACCCGATGAGGCTCAATGATTTGGCAGCTAAGTCGCTCATTTTCAGACGGATAGGAAAGCTCCAAACATCCGAAATATACCTAAACACGGGTGAAATGACTACCATCAAAAAAACAGGCAAATAATTGGTTCGGCCTAGAAAACCTTCCACTGCAGCCATTGCGGCGAAGCCGCAAGCAAACCAAAACAACATATTGCTCGGCAAAATGACCGACAGGATGGCCAAGCCCAGCCCAGGCCAAACGTACCTTGAGCTGGTGGCTTGGGCTACTTGCCACGACAGGAACGGCAAAGTGAGCAGTCCCGTCAAAGCGAGCAAGCTTTTGGGAAGGTAGCCCCATTTGAAAACCATCAATAAACTGGCATAGATGGCCAGCAAAGTGGCGACTTTTATTTTGTTGTTGATTTGCAAAACTGCTTGATTTTCAATTGGTTACACAGCTTGCCACTGCCGGCTGCGTTGATAAAGCACCCAAGTAAGGGCAAGGCAGATAAAGGCCAGCAACCACTCATGCGGCTCAGGCACGGCACCTGAATTGGAGATGGCGGCGTTCTTCAAACTGTTGCCTTCGGGGCCTTGGATTTCGAAGCGGTCATAATCTGCTTGTGATTCCAGGGTGATGAGGCTGCTGAAGGGCGTAACCACCCATGCTTCTTGGGCAGTTGATAGCAGCTCCTCCTCGGCGCCAGAGATATCAAAATAGCGCTTGCCGAGCGTTTTCATCAAATCATTGTAAACAAAGAGGCGCATCAGGTGGTCGGGGGCCTTGTGGCTGCCTTCGCTGCTTTGCAACTGCTTGATTTTGATGCCAGCCTGTTCTATTACTATGGTTTCTGCATCTTCTTGGTTGCTCGGAAATTGCTGATTTTCAAGCATTTGCAATGCGTCATCCTTTGGCAGAACTACTTTCTGAACCGCACGGGAAGCTGAAAGTGCATTGAACCACAAACTGCTTTTTTCGCCAAAATCGAGCACCCTGATTGGCTTTGCTTGGTCTTTGTAAAACGCTGCAAACTGCTCAAAATAGGCCGAGCCTGTAAGGTCGCCGGGGGTAGGCGTGCCACCCGCCGATTTTGTGATGACGACTGCATCCGAGGGCGATTCGATTTTATGAATCGGGAAAATGCTGAAGTTCAATTGGCTCATCTGTCGGAAAAGCTCGTCCTTATTGGCTTCCACGACTTGTACGCAGCCTTTTGGGCAGACGTAAACCTCTTTTCCTTTGAGCTTGTCCAATATTTGGTTGAATTCCCGCTTGCTCCAGGCGCTGTTCAGGTCGAGATAGGTGCGGCGGTAGCTGAACGGTTCCATTGCCGCAGGCAGCGGGCGCAATTGGAAGGTTTTTCCGTTGAAACTGAATGGCGCTTCAGAAAGGGGCGGTGCTGCCAATTCCATTGTCCAGTCCGCAAGGTATTTCCCTTGGTATTGCTTGTAATTGCCATTTTCTTCTAGGGCGAAGCTCGATTTTGTGGGCACAATATCGCCCACCAATCGGATGGTTTCTTGAGCGTCATCGGCAGCAGGGCCGTCAAATGGGATGTTTTGATAAATAAGTTTCCCTTCTTCGAAACGAAGTGGTGCCGTTATGCCGATTTTGAACTGGCGCAACTCCTGTGGGGAACAAGGAAAAATGCGGGCAGTAACCCGGTTGCCCTCCCGCCACGTGACGAGCAAGGGGTCACGCCGCTCTTGCCCGACGATGGTTTTATAGGCTTCGTCGGCTTTGGCTTTTGTGGTCAAGATGGCCTTTTCTTCTTTGCCATTTATCCAAAGGGAAGCGGAAGTGACGACCCCGCCTTCGGGCATATAGAAGGAGTAAACCGCCTCCTGTGTCTCAGGCCAACCACCTAAGTGCTTGATTGTCAAGTTCTTTTCTGTATAGGAAAGCCTGTGTTCTGGGAAGAACTCCACATTGGTCACCACGTCGTTGGTGCGGAGGTCATCTCCCGACCAAAGCCGTGGTTCGGTATTGTGGCGGGACTCAAACATGGCACTTTTCAACTGCATGGCTTGGTCTGGCCCAAGACCGCCATTCTTGCTAAAGGCACGGGCAATGCTCACGATTGGGTCGTGGCGAACCTGCCCGTCGGTGGTCATGGTGCCAGAAGGGAAGATGAAATCGAACTGGTTGGAGGTTTCTTCGGCC
>JADLHE010000540.1 GCA_020848965.1 Saprospiraceae bacterium | reverse complement strand
CTTTGTGCCAGAGTGCTACCACCTCTTGTTGCATCACATTGCCCAAGACATGGAGCATGTCATGGTCACAGTTGGAGCCGGGAAAAATTACTACGCCGAATTTCATGCTGCTGATTTTGAGACATTAGACATTGGACAAATAGATTTTAATACATGCTTAGTATTCCAAAATCCCTTGTCATTGGACAATCGTCTTTTGAGGCGGCAAAAATAGGTAAAACAAAAGTCCGCTGCCGCAATCTTTTTGGCAAAAAAGCCACTTCACGTATGATTTTTGGCAAGTTTGCGCCCGAAACGACACTAACTTTGCGCAACAACCCACATCCACTTCCTTTTATGTCAAATGACTTTACCCATCTTGACGCCGCAGGCAACCCATCCATGGTGAACGTGGGGGACAAGCCCGTGACCCGCCGCACGGCCAAGGCCCGCAGCATCGTGGTGTTGGATGAGGTCATCCTACAGCATTTCACCAACGACGATATCCAGACGAAAAAAGGCCCCGTGTTCCAAACGGCCATCATCGCAGGCGTGATGGCGGCCAAGCGCACGGGCGAACTCATCCCGCTCTGCCACCCCCTCGGCTTGGAGAACTGCCAAGTACGCATCCACCTGAACGAGCAACGGGAAGTCGTGATTGAATGCGAGGCTAGCCTGACGGGCAAGACGGGCGTCGAAATGGAGGCGCTCGCCGGGGCCACCATTGCTGCGCTCACCATATATGATATGTGTAAGGCTATGTCGCACGACATCGTGATAAAGGAGACGATGCTGGTGGAGAAGACGGGGGGGAAGAAGGATTTTAAACGATAAAAAAGGGTTTTTGAAAAATCGCAAAGCGATTTTTCAAAAACCCTAATATTACTTCCCTCAGTGGCGCCTCCGCCGCTGAGGGAAGTAAAGAAAAATGGGGGCGTTCAGACCCCAAGCACCCTAATCTCCTGTTAGTCAGTAATACAAAAGCAGATGCCATGAAGCACAAAAAGCACGAAGAAATAGCCCGGCCTTCGCTCGGCAACTATGGCCGGAACGAATGGGCCATCCTTGGCACCGACTGTGGGCAAATCAAGCAGTTGGCCAGTCAGCTTTGCGATGCCTTTTCATCGAAATGGAAAATAGCCTACGTGGACGCTGACCATAAGGAAGTGGGCAGTCAGCAGTTGGCAGTTGGCAGTTCAGCTATGGAGTTCACGGATAAAATCGAGTACAACCGCCTCGACTTCCACGGCAAGCCGGAGAGCTACCAATTTCGCCCCCTCTTCAACGAAATGGATCTCGTGTTGGTGAACGGCAACCATTTTGCCGCCAAGCGACAAGTGGTGGTGATTGACCCAAAAAAGGAGGACTCCCTCAAGCGCAAGCTCGACCGCCTGACGGACGTGCAGTTGATTTTACTGACGGATGCGACGCTGCCGCCTTTCGATTTTTTAAAGGAAAACCTGCCGAATTTCGATAAGATACCCATGCTCCAGCTCGCTGATTTTCAAGCGGTTCAATCGTTTTTCGATAAAAAAATGCAGGCTTCCATCGCACGCTTGAACGGCCTAGTGCTGGCCGGGGGCAAAAGCCGCCGCATGGGCACCGACAAAAGCGTGCTGCAATACCACGACAAACCACAGCGGGACTTAATGGTGGAGCTGCTGGAAAAAATCTGCCACCACACCCACCTCTCCTGCCGCCCCGAACAGGCAGGCGAATTGGTCTATACCCACGACGTTTTACCGGATACTTTTTTGGGCCTTGGCCCAATGGGCGCCATCCTCTCCGCCCTCCGCCACGAGCCGGACACCGCCTGGCTGGTAGTGGCCTGCGACCTGCCCCTGCTCAACGAAGAAGCCCTTCGCTACCTAGTTGCGCACCGCAACCCTTCTGCTATCGCAACGGCCTACCGCAGCCCCGTGAGCGGCTTCCCGGAGCCACTGGTGGCCATTTGGGAACCCAAAAGCTACCCCGTTTTATTGCAATTCTTGGCACAGGGCTACTCCTGCCCACGCAAGGCACTCATCAACTCCCCCGTGCAGGTCATTGATGCACCAAACCCTGATTGGCTCATGAATGTGAACACGCCGGAGGAGGTGGATGTGGTGTTGCGGAAGTTAGGGGTGGAAGGGTTTTGAAGGGTTAATTCCCCTTCCCCAATAACCCATCAAAAAATTCCTTCCGCTTTTCCTTTCGTTCCCGTTTTCGTTCCAGTTTCTCGTTCTGGCGCTCGATGCGCAGCGATTCTTCGCTGCGTGTGCCTGAGCTGGACGTCCGACGGTCGTTCTGGCCACCTTCGCCCCCGGTTTCACCTTCTACGGGTAGCTCTATTTCGGTGGCGGTGGTATCCACGTTTCGGATGGAATCCCTGGCCGCTTTCATGGCACGCAAGCGGGATAGGTTCAAGTCACGTATTTCGGGGGAGATGGAGTCGAGTGAAATTTTTTCCCAATAAGCAATGGAATCGGTGAGCCAGTCCGGTGGGGCGAACTTATCGGGGCAGCCAAAGGCCATGGCGGCTTCCCCTGTGAGTGGCGGGAAGCTCTCCTTCGTCCATGCCTTGAAGGCGGGGTCGTCGTAGGTGCTTTTCAGGAAGCGGCCCACGATGGGTAATGCCGTGGCGCCACCCTGCCCTAGCCTCGTAGAGCGCCAGCGAACCAGTGGTTGCTCGGCTCCCACCCAAGCGCCCACTACAATGCTGGGCGTGAAGCAGAGGAACCAGCCGTCGGAGTTGTTGTCGGTGGTGCCTGTTTTGCCAGCGGCGTGCAGGAAGCGGAAGTCGGAATTGGCGAGCCAACGCAAGCGGCCACCCGTGCCACCGTCCACCACGCCTTGCAGCAGGTGGCGCACCATGTCGGCGTGTTGGTCTTGCAAAACCCTTGCGAAAGTGCGTGGGTCGGGCGATTCGAACTGGGCGATGGGCTTGCCGTCCTTGTCCTCGATGCGGGAAAGCATGGTCAGTTTGGGCTGTACGCCCCGGTTGGCAAAGACTGCAAACAACCGCACCATTTCAAACAGCGTGGCGTCCACGGCACCGAGGGCGATGCCCGGTTCTTGGGGTATTTTTGCAGAGATGCCCATGCGTTTTGCTAGCGCAATGACGGAGTCAATGCCCACGCTGTCGTGCATAATGAGGCGCACGGCGGTGGTGTTGACGGAGTTCCTCATGCCGCCCATCATGGAGTAGCTGCCACCGTATTTGCCGTCGTGGTTGCGGGGTGCCCAGTTGTCCCATTCGGGATAAGTGACGAAGTCATTCGGAAAGCGCTCGCAGGGCGAAACGCCCGCCTCGATGGCCTTGGCATAGACCACGGGCTTGAAGGTGGAGCCAACTTGCCGCAGGGCGTTCACGTGGTCGAACTTGAAATGCTTGAAATTGATGCCACCCACCCAAGCCAGCACCTTGCCCGTGTGCGGGTCGGCAGCGAGCAGGCCCGTGTTGAGGATGGAAAGGTAGTATTTCAAGGAGTCGAGCGGTGACATCAGCGTGTCCAAATCCTGCGTTTCGGTATCCCAACTGAAGATGGTCATCTTCACGGGCGTCATGAAATTGGAATCAATCTGCTCCTCCGTGAGTCCTTTTTCCTTGAGCTGCTTATAGCGGTCGGTGAGTTTTTTCTGCTCTTGGAGCAATTCCTCACTGCCGTAGGTCACGGCATCTTTTCCATAGCCTTTGAAGTGTTCAATGAATTTCTTTTGCAAGTCCTTCATCTGGAACTGCACGGCCTCCTCAGCGTGGTCTTGCAGTTTGGAATTGATGGTGGTGTAAATCTTCAGGCCGTCGGTGTAGAGGTTGTAGGGTCTGCCGTCGGCGTGGGTGTATTTTTTAAGTTCCTCGTCCAATTGCAGGCGGAGCGTTTCCCGGAAGTAGGTGGCCTTTCCGTCGTTGTGGGTTTCGATATGGTATTTTGTGACGACGGGCAGCTTGGCAAGCGAATCGGCCACGGCCTGTTCGAGCTTGCCGTATTTGACCATTTGCCCAAACACCACATTGCGGCGCTCCTTCGCCCGCTCTGGGTTGCGCACGGGGTTGTAGGCCGTATTGGCTTTCAACATCCCAACCAGCGTGGCGGCATCTTCCACCTTAATATCATGGGGTGTTGTACTGAAAAAGCGCTCGGCGGCGATTTTTATCCCAAAAACATTCTCGCCATAAGGCACAGTGTTGAGGTACAGGGCGAGTATTTGGTTTTTGTCATAAACCTTCTCCAGCCTGCGGGCCACTATCATTTCCTTGAACTTGGCCACGGGCGTGGTGAGCTTGCCTAGGCGCTTGCGAGGGTAGAGGTTCTTCGCCAATTGCTGGCTGATAGTGCTACCGCCACCGCTCGATTCGTCGCCGGCCAAGATGCTGCGGAACAGCACCCGGAAGGTGGCCCGGAGGTCAACGCCGCCATGCTCGAAGAAACGGGCGTCCTCCGTTGCGATGAGCGCATTGACGATATGCGGGGAGATGCTATCCAGCGAAGTAGGCAGGCGGTTTTCGATAAAATACTTGCCCAGCAACACGCTGTCGGCAGTATAGACCTCGCTCGCCACGCTCTGGTTGAGGTTGCGCAGGTCAGACTTTGAGGCCACATGGCCAAACACCCCGATAAGGATGGCGAAGATGAACAGCAGCACGCTGCCGAAGCCGACGGCGAAGATGGAGCCTAGCCAAAAGACGAGTTTTGCTAGGCGGGGCGAACGCGCTTCCAGCCTACGGTAACGCTGTATGACGGGGCGTAAAAATGGATAGGCAAATGCTTTGAAGCTTTGCCATTTGTTCTTTAAAAATCCCGATTGAGACCCTGTTTCTTTGTTTTTCATGCAGTTGAATGGTGTGCCCTGCAAATGTAGTTAGGAGTTTCGAGTTTTCCTTGCCTGTCGGCAGACAGGGAGTTTTGAGTTGCTGGCATCCCATCTTTAATACCTTTGTTGCTCAAAATGTTCGCCATTTGAATTCATTGCGAAGCAAGCTGGCCCAACCCCAAGCCCTGTTACTATTGGTAGCGGGTCTGCTGCTATTCCCTGCCCTCCTCACCAACCTCGGCCTTTTGGCCCTTTACGGCGATGAGGGCATCCGTGCGCAAGTGGCCATGGAAATGGACATCTCCGGCAACCTCATCAGCCCCACCCTGTTCGGCGAGCTTTATTACAACAAGCCGCCGCTCTACAATTGGCTACTGCTCGCCCTCTTCAAACTCACGGGCCGCACCGATGAGTTTATGGTGCGCCTGCCCACGGTGATATTCTTGCTGGCCTACGTCGCCACCATTTATTTCATCGTAAAAAAGCACTTGCAACCCAACAACCATTCCCCCCAATCCGCAATCCGAAATCCGCAATCCGCAATCTTAAATGCTCTCGCCTTCCTCACCTGCGGCCGCATCCTCTACTACGACTCCATGCTGGGCCTCATTGACACCAGTTTTTCATGGGTCATTTACGGGATGTTCATGGTCATTTATTCGCAAGGCGAAAAGGAAAAGTATGGGCGATTGTTTGTGGGTGCCTACTTCTTGGCGGCAGTCGGCTTTATGTTGAAAGCCTTGCCAGCCGTGGTTTTTCTTGGCGTTGCGCTTTTGACTTATTTCATTTGGACGAAAAAATGGCGCAAGCTCTTCTCTTTGGCGCACCTTGGTGGCATGGCCGTTTTCGGGGCCTTGGTGGGCAGCTATTATGCTTTGTATGCACAGCAAAACGGGATTTCCAAGCTGCTCGGCATCATGTTCGACGAGTCGGCGAAGCGCACTTTCGTGGAACACGGCGTGGGCAAAACGGTGCTGCATCTTTTCACTTTCCCTTTCGAGATGCTGTACCACTTCCTGCCTTGGACGCTGTTGGCGGTTTACTTTTTTCGTAAAAATGTGTTTGCACAAATACGGGCGAACAGGTTCGTCACTTGGAATGCCTTGGTATTGATGACGACTATTCTGCCCTATTGGGCCTCCGTGGAGGTCTATCCCCGCTACCTGCTCATGCACGTGCCGCTGCTGTTCACGGTGCTGCTGTTTTTGCATCAAAAAAATAAGGAAGCAGGCACGGCGATGCTGCGCTGGATAGAGGGCATTTTTCAGGTGGGCTGTTGGGCGCTGTTGGGGGCCTGTTTCGTGCCGTTGTTCGTTGAAAAATTTGCGCAGCAACCAAACCTTTATCCCAAGGTCGCCTTTCTGGCCATCTCCACAGCCGCTTTGATTTGGTGCTACCGCAATTGGCAGGCGCAACGGATGCTGGTTTTTACTATCGTGCTTTTAGTCGGCAGAATCGGCATGAACTGGTTCATCGTGCCCACCCGCATTGCTGCTGACTTCAACAACGAGGTGCGGAAAACCACTTTGGCTGCCACGGAGAAAATAGGCAATACCCCCATATTTATCTATAAAAACAGTCTCGGCTTCCAACCCGTCACGGGCTACTACTTCACCCGTGAGACGGGCAGTATCCTGAAAAAACAGTTTGCCGGGCATTTCGACCCAAACAATTTCTACCTCATGGACACCACGCAATACACCCGCCAGCATGACGTGGTCGCCAAGGTTCGCCTCATGTGGCAGCACGGCGAATTGGCTGTCGTAAAAATAAAATGACGGCTTACAGTGTTGTCCACCATAAGCCGTCAACCGTAGGCTGTCTATCGTTCCACCATTAAAGTTCCCAGCCCTTGCGGTATTCCCGCTTCACCCACTGGTTGGCTGGCCCGAAGTTCTTGCAGACACCGTTCTCGGCGTCCCAATCGAGGCGCACACGGCCAGGGTAGTCATAAGGTGCCCACCAATCTGGTTGCTTGCCCTTTTGCAGTTGCTTGATGTCGTAGCAGCGCACGGCGAGGTTGCCGATGTTCAGCGTCTCGGTGAGCGGTACGGCGTACTCAAAAGGTGAGGTGGCTTCGCCAATGCCCTTGCAGGCGTCCGCCCAAATCTGCTGGTGCGACCCCTTGCGGCGTGGCAGCCAAGGCGTTGGTGCAGTGGCTTCCTTCATGCGGCTGGTAGGCAACAGGGTCGGTTTTTCACCGAAAATGCCGCACATCATCTTGCCCTTGGTACCTTCGAGCAATACGCCACCATCCCAGTTGCCAAATGGTTCGTCGGAACCCAGTTCGGCAGGGCGCATTGGCCGAAGGCCACCATCGTACCAGAAAAGCTCAAAGGCGGGCATATTGCCGCGGGCGGCAAAGTCCATTTTCACAAAGCTGGATGGCGGGCAGGAGTCGGTGTAGTTTTGTTCAACGCCATTGAGCCAGACGGTGCTGGTGCTGGCCTCCACGGCGGTTGGAAGGTGCAGTTTCAATGCCCTATAAACAGGGTCAACGAGGTGGCAGCCCATGTCGCCGAAGGAGCCGGTGCCGTAGTCCCACCAGCCACGCCATGCGAAGGGCAGGTAGGCGGGGTCGTAGTCACGGTATTGGGCAGGGCCGAGCCAGAGGTCCCAATCGAGGGTGTCGGGCACTTTAGCGCCGTTCTTGGGTGTAGGGATGCCTTGTGGCCACACGGGGCGGTTCGTCCAAATGTGGGCACGGGTCACGT
>JADLHE010000539.1 GCA_020848965.1 Saprospiraceae bacterium | reverse complement strand
GAATCGGGGGTCTTTTTTTTGCATTGCCAATTTTCCTGCTCTCGTTGAGTTTGAGCGCCCAAGAGGCTAAAAAAATCAGCGTCATTGGAGTTGGCGATATGATGCTTGGCACCAATTATCCATCCAAAAAGTACTTGCCAGCCAATGGAGGCAGTGATTTGCTCTCCGATGTTCGAAAGATTCTGGAAGACGCCGATGTCACGTTTGGAAACCTGGAAGGGACGCTTTTTGACGGAGAAGGCACGCCTAAAACTTGCAATGATTCCTCCAAATGCTATGTTTTCAGAACGCCAGCCAGTTATATTCGACATTTCAGCGATGCAGGCTTTGATGTGCTCAGCATCGCCAACAACCATTCGGGAGATTTTGGGCCATCGGGCCGAAAAGGGACAAAGGCAGTATTGAAAAATGCAGGCATTGCCTTTGCAGGCTTAGAAGACACTGATGAGACGGCCATCTTTGAACGTAATGGGGTGAAGTTCGGTTTTTGCGCCTTTGCTCCCAATTCTGGCACTTGCGATATTCGCCAAATTGAAAAAGCCAAAGCGCTGGTGGCCAGTTTGAAAAAAAATTGCGATATCATCATCGTTTCCTTTCATGGTGGCGCAGAAGGCAGTGATAACCAACACGTTAGCAATAAAATTGAATTCTATCTGGAAGAAGACCGAGGAAATGTGGTAAAGTTCTCCCATGCAGTAATAGATGCTGGAGCCGATATTGTTTTTGGCCACGGCCCACATGTTACCAGGGCAATAGAATTGTACAAAGACCGCTTTATCGCATACAGCCTTGGCAATTTTTGCACCTACGGTCGGTTCAGCCTAAACGGGCCTGCCGGCATAGCGCCCATCGTTAAGGTATTTGTCAATGAAAAAGGTGAATTTCAAAACGGCAAAATCATTGCGGTCTATCAGCAGAAAACGCATGGGCCAAAACGTGACCCGGAAAAAAAAGTGGTGGACAAGATAAAAGAGCTTACCAAAGCTGATTTCCCCAACTCAGAGCTTTCCATTTCAGAAGATGGGGTCATTTCCAAAAAGAAGGGATAAAGTCAAGAAAATTATGAAGTTTGAGTGGTTTCCAAATTTCTGGCGCAATTTTTCTTACCATATTATATAGACGCGAGTCAAGGGGCGCTTTACTGGCTCGAAAGAGATTGAGCGCTTCAATCCATTCTGATTTCCACTGGCTATTTTGGGTTAAATGAACATTCACCAAAACAGTCAATGCCATGCTTGTACTTTTCGGAATTCTTGTGCTTTTTGGTTGCGTAGCCAAAATGGCGCTCTACGGAGCAGAGTAAGTTTCTCCCAATACATGAAAGTTTTCCCTTAAAAATCAAAAAAGGGCAACAGGCAGCTAAGGCTGAACCTATTGCCCTTTTTTTGAGGCAATTCAAAGGGGATTGAGCCTAAAATTCTACCTCTTTCTCCACCACTTGGTCTTTCCGCTTCACTTTCACCTTGGCTTTGTCGCCCTTTTTGAACTTTGCCAAGCCATCCATGTAGTCATAAATAGTTTTGACCGCAACATCGCCAATCTGGATAACGACATCCCCTTTTTCCAGCCCGGCTTTCATGGCAGGTTTGTCATCCATGACTGCATCTATCCTCATGCCTTCTCCATCAAAAACATAGTCAGGCATGACGCCGAGTGTTACTTTAAAGCTGGCGCCTTGCTGCGATTCATCCTTGGTTTTGGTGAAAACAAGCTTGCCAGCACCGTTCAAGTTTTCGATAAGCGTGGCCATGAACATGGAGACATCATAAATACCTTGGTAGTTGACAAGCTCGCTGTCATCGCTGGGTTTATGGTAATCGGTGTGTTGACCCGTGAAGAAATGCAGCACGGGCAAATCCTTCAGGTAAAACGAAGTATGGTCAGAAGGCCCTACCCCACTGTCTGTGGTCTTGATTTTGATGCCGCCAACGCTGATTTTTGAAAGTTCGTTTTTCCAAACAGGCGAGGTTCCAGCACCATTGATTGCCAGCACTGTCTCTTCGTTCAAGCGGCCCACCATGTCCATATTCAGCATGTAGTTGATATTGCCAATGCTGAAACTGGGGTTCTCAATGAATTTTTTGGAACCAACCAAGCCAAGCTCTTCAGCAGAAAATGCCAAGAGAAGGTAGTTGTTCCCCCTGGCTTTTGTATCATTTTTGAGGTATTCAGCCAAAAAGAGCATTGCAGCAACGCCGCTGGCATTGTCGTCTGCGCCATTATGCACAGCTGGGTCGCCCACATAAAGGGAAGCGCCAGGCATCCCATAACCAAGGTGGTCATAATGGGCTCCAATCACCACAGTTTGCGGAGCTTTGTTGTCAATAAAGCCCACGACATTCCTTCCAGTCCGCTTTTCACCTCCGGTAGTGGCGTGCGGGTTTGAATTGAAGTCGAACTCAAAGGGATGGAACCAAGAGCCGCCCAATCCTTTTGGTTCCAAGCCAATTTCCTGAAAGCGGGAGGCGATGTACCTTCCGGCCAATTGTTCACCTTGCTTGCCAGCTTCCCGGCCTTCCAACAGGTTGGAAGATAGGTAAACCACATCAACTTGCAGCTGCTGAAGTGGGTTTAAGGCCTCTTGCCCCATCAAATTTGGGCTTAGGCTTGAAATGAAAAAGACGATTGTGAAGAAAACTAGTCTCATTTTAAGAAAATTTAGCGTTTTCAAAACTTTTGTGAAACACCTACGTACAAGTCAGCCTATACAATTACTCAAGTTTAAAGAGTTGAAATTTAGACTTTTACGCAGACTAACATTTTTTCTTTAGTATTATTGGGATAGATGAAAGGATAAAAACTAATTTTGGCCTTAAATATCTCCTAATTTTTTTTCGATTGTTTTGTAAAGTAAACCCAACAAATTACTTTTGCCCTGTCCAGTCTTGCTGATATTTTCCACCTATTACTCGTTGTAAAATCTTTTATGCGCTATTCTTGTTGATAGTTTGCAAATGCTACCCCAAATAGTCCGCAAAAAATAGTGTTTCATAGTGTGAGGGGTAACCGCTTCGGTGGTTGCTCCTTTTTCTTTTTTAGAAATCACGGTTCATCAGTGCCTCTGCAAATTTTTCCAGGATTTGTCCCCTCCCCGGACGCGTTTTTACCTTACCTAGTGAATTCAAAGACAATTTCCAGTATTGTTCTTTCAAGTCATTTGCCCATTCTTCCACACCTAACACCCTAAAAATTGACAAAACCTCAGTGATTTTGGTTTCTTCGTCAATTTGAGTTGTTCCTGCAAAAAAACGCTTCAAGTTATCGGCAAGCTCGGTCGGTGCTTTTTCCAAGGCTTTTAGGTAAAGAAAAGTCTTTTTGTTCTGGGCAATGTCTCCACCCGCTTTCTTGCCTACTTTTTTAGGGTCACCAAAAGCATCCAAAATATCATCCTGCAATTGGAAAGCGATGCCCAGGTTTTTTCCAAACTCGTACAAATGAGCAGCGTCTTCAGCGGAAGCTCCTCCTATCAAAGCCCCCATTTTAAGGGCTGTGGCCACCAGAACCGCCGTTTTCAACGTAATCATCTCTAGGTATTCCTCTATTTTCACGTCCGATTGCTGCTCGAAATTCATGTCCATCTGCTGCCCTTCGCAAACCTCAATGGCCATTCTGGTGAAAGCCGAAAGAATTTCTCCATTTAGGGGTGATTGCGTTTTCAGCAGTTGGTCATAGGCAAGTACCAGCATTACGTCACCAGAAAGAATGCCAGCATTTAGCCCATACTTGTGGTGAACCGTGGGAAGCCCCCGCCTCAACGGGGCCGCATCCATAATATCGTCGTGCACGAGTGTGAAGTTGTGAAAAACCTCCACTGCCGCAGCAGCGGGCAAAGACCGCTTGAAATCGTCGTCGAAAAGGTAATGGGCCACCAGCAAAACTACGGGCCTTAAACGCTTGCCGCCAATGGACAAAATATAGTTGGCTGGCTCGTATAGTTCCTTTGGATGCCATTCAAACCTGTTTTCTTGGAGGTATTGTTCAAATGCATTTTGGAATTGGTGTAAAGTTTGCATGTAAGATTTCAGGAAAGTGAATGGTTAAGTTGGGCAAAATTAATCCCAGAATCTTCATTTTTTGAATTTCCCTTCAACAACAGGGCAGAGAACAACCATTAGTTCCAACCTTCACGCCATTAGGCACAGTAAAACTTATCAAATCCCTTGCAGGATCAAGAAATTTATCCAGCTGCCCCTCTGGTTGAAAACATCGCAGTTATGAAAAAAAGTCGTCCCGTCAATATTTTGCTCATCGAAGACAATCCAGGAGATGTTAGGTTGGCACAAGAAGCCTTCAAAGAAGGCAATATTGAAGTTCAGCTTCATGTTGTGATGGATGGAATGGAAGCCATCCATTATCTCAATAAAGAAGGCGATTACCAAGATTCGAGTCGGCCAGACCTCATCTTACTCGATCTCAACCTCCCCAAAAAGGATGGCAGGGAAGTGCTCGGCGAGATCAAGGAAGACCCCAATTTGCGTTCGATACCCGTCGTGATTTTGACGACGTCCAATGCAGAACAGGATGTTGTACACAGTTACAACCACCACGTCAACTGCTATATAAACAAGCCGGTTGATTTCGACCGTTTTTTCGATATCATCAAGCAAATAGAGGAGTTTTGGCTAAAAACCGCCATTTTGCCCAGTATGAACCTCCATTGATACCCGCCTTCGACCAGATGTTTAAACACCTAATCTATTAAAGAAAAAACTTAGGCCATGAGCGCCAAAATTAGCAAGGCAGCCATTTTATCTATAGACCCTAATACAGCAGATGCAGAGCTGTTGAACAAATATTTGAAGGATATTGGGTTCAAATTCGACTTCATTCATGCCACAACGATGAAGGCTGGCTTGGATATCATTGACAAAAGGCCGATTGACCTCGCCTTCTTGGAACTTAACTTGCCCGATGTTCAGGGATTCAAAGCCATCAATACTTTCATGGAGGCATCGCCAAACGTGCCTTTGGTGGTGGTTTCATCGCTGAACAACGAAATCATCATCAATCAGAGTGTCAAGGCGGGCGTTCAAGATTACCTTTTAAAGGGTCAATTCGATAGTAAAACCCTTTGCAGAACTACATGGTTTTCTCTACAAAGGTTTAAAGTCCAGTACAAATTGGAGGAAACCGCAAGGGAATTGGAAGCTTTTAAGAAACGATTCCTCGAGGCCCAGAAAATGGCTAGGTTCGGCACTTGGGAGATGGATGTGGTCACCAACGAGATGACTTGGGCAGAGGAAGTTTACAGGATTTTCAATATCCAACAAGGCAGCGTCAACACTACCCTATCCGAATATCTACGGTTTGTCCACTTCGACGACAGGGGCATTGTTGAAGCCTTTTTTGAGGAAGCCGGAAGAGATGGCAGCTTGCACAGTGTCGAGCACAGAATCACCACAGATGGCCTAAATGCCAGGCATGTACTGGTTCAAGCTATGGTCAAAATCGAGGAGGCAGGCCAAAGGGTCATGCTGATGGGAAGTATTTGGGACATCACCGAGCGAAAAACCTCCGAGCGGCTTTTACTTGAAAAAGCCATCAATTCGCAAACAGCCAGCATTCAAGAAGAAGTGCTCGCCGACCTTGGGTTTCAAATCAGGACGCCACTTTCTTCCATCGTCAATTTGCTGTTCTTGCTGGGCAATACCGAAACGTCATCGCAGCAGGAGATGCTCGTCAACAACCTGAAAATCTCCATCAGTGACCTCTCGATGTCGGTGAACAACCTGTTGAACTTCTCTTTGATGGTCACAGACGCTGTGAAAGTGGAGGAAGAGGACATTTCCTTGCTGGAATTCTTGAACGGGGCCGTCAACGTTGTGAAAATCAAAGCGGAGACCGCAAAATTGAAGCTGAAATTCATCCCCGGAGACAAACTGCCTGAAAAAATAACGGCTGACCCCAGAAAGATTACCCAAATCATTTACAACCTCATTGAATTCGCCCTTCGTCAAAGTGAAGAAGGAGAAAGCATCACCGTCAAAGCCAATTGCCTTCCCAATGATGATCGACTTGAATTGGAATTGCACATCCTCAACAGCCATAAACAGTTGAATGCCAAGGAATTGCAAGAGGTCAACAATTCAGAAGCCATTGTCAAAGAAACATTGAGCAATAGCGGCGCTGAACTAGCACCCAAAAAGAAGCTAATGGGCGTGGCCATTTCCAACAAATTGATAAAGTCGCTGGACGGAACGCTGATGTTCCGAAACCTTTCGCCTGCTGGGTCGGAGATTTTGGTCAAATTGCCTGTATCGCCTTCAAAACAGGTAAAATACAAGGTTGGAGACGCCCCATCCGCCCCGATGCGGTTGCTATTGGTCGAAGACCACTTCCTTAATCAATTGGCCACGAAACGGGTCCTCACTTCTTGGTCAGACCTCGTCACGGTTGATATTGCCGAAAACGGCCAACTCGGCTACGAAGCCGTTGAAGCCAATAACTACGATTTGGTACTGATGGATATCCAAATGCCCGTCATGAATGGCATTGAATCGGCCAAGAAAATCAGGGAGTTCAGCAAAGTGCCCATCATAGCCCTGACCGCCAACTCCACCAAACAAGAGCAAGACAAATGCTTGGAAATCGGCATGAACGATTACCTCTCCAAGCCTTTTAAGCCGCTCGAACTTTACGAACGGATTATGACTGTGCTTTCGATGGAGAATTAGCAACGATATTGTTTATTCCAAATGAGGCGAAGTCTCCATTCTTTCAGCGCAAACTGATGTTTACTTTAAATTCCAGCCTTTTCTTGTTTTCTTTGCTGCGCAAATGCTGTTGAAAAATGTTGACTCAAAAAGCAAAATATGCCATCAAAGCTTTGGTTCACCTGACCAAAGCCGAGGCCCTCGCCAAGACTAAAGACATTGCGGAGCAATGCCATATTCCGAAAAAATTCCTTGAATCCATCTTGATTGAGCTGAAAAACCACCATTTGGTAGAAAGTGTTCAAGGCGCTCATGGCGGCTACCGATTGCTCAAACAACCAGAGAACATAAGTCTGGCCGATATTCACCGCATGTTCGAAGGGCCTATCGCCATGACCTATTGTGCTTCCCTGAATTTCTACAAATCCTGCTCCGATTGTGATGACCTCGCAACTTGCGAAGTGCGCAGGGCCATGACCTATGTGCGCATCCAGACCCTTCAAGCCTTGCAGGACATTACCATAAAACGTATGGTGGATGGCACCGATTTGCCCGCATGAGAATTGCTTTGGCTTTTGAATAAAAGCAGAAAGGGCGCATGAAAATTGGATTTTCATGCGCCCTTTCTGCTTTTATAGTGCTTTGATTCACAAGGCTTCTTCCGGCATCTTGCCGTTTTGCTTGTAAGCTTCATTTATCATCTCAAAAAACGCCTTCAGGCTATTCGTGTTTGGCTCGGCAGTTTCAAGTATAAAGTCGGCTCCCTTCCCATTCACCTTAAAGTTCATCTGCTTAAAGGAGTTGGTTTTGTCGCCGCCAGCAGCATTCCAGATGGACTGGAAATCAAACCAGCCCGCAATTGTTTGATTATCAAAATTTTGCAATGCGGCGCCATACTCACCGCCTGTTTCACCCATTTTGATTTTATCGAAAATTGCATCATTGGATACGAAAGTGAGCATGCCATCTTTGAGCAGCAGCTTTCCCATTCCTTTGTTGACCTTGATGCTGAAATCCTCATTGCCAATTGAAATGAGTGAATAAACGCCAGGTTCTTTTTCCTTCAACTTCCCTTTTTGCACTGCATACTGAAGCAGCTCCTTTGCCTTTTCTTCATTTTTCAAGCTCAATGAAAGCTGGATATTCGAATCGTGCATGGTTTTGCCGCCAAAACCGGCAATCATCATATCGCCGCCGAGCGCATCAATGATGTCCTTGCGCTTGACGCCTAAGTCGTTCAGCACGAAATCAGCGTAGTCCTTGCTTTGTGGGCGCTCGCTCAAAAACTTGTCAATGCCCACCAGGTCAAGCGCCATCACGGTAGCAAACGTTAGTTTTTCCTTCGGCAGTACTTTGCTGAAATCAGCCTCCGCTTCGTCCTTGAAAAAACGACCGACGAAGTCCTTGCCCAATTTTTCGTTGATGATAAAATCGGAATGGCCAACCAATCTGCCATCTTCAAAATCGGCATAGCTTTGAATGAAATTGTCCTTGAGGGCTTCCGATTTTACGTCAATGAGGTTAAGTGCAAAGGCAGCACCGCTGTTCTTGGCCAATTGATTGGTGGAAAGCCACGAAGAAATATCATGGTTGCTGGAAAGTGCTTTTTGTAGGCTGGCATCTTTCAGCAGGGGATTGTCCGTATTGGGTTTAAAGCTGGCGACAACCTTGCTCTCAAACTCCTCGCTTTTGACATTGGTGACCGCAAAGATTGCGAGTGAACCATTCCAAGCAACAATTGCATCGCTGCCATCATTCAGTATGCTGATGCCCTCTTTTTCAGTGATTTGGTCTTTCTGTTTTTCAAAAAGGCTAGCGAATGACTTGCTGTCTTTCAAGGGGATGAAAAAATAGGTGGT
>JADLHE010000538.1 GCA_020848965.1 Saprospiraceae bacterium | reverse complement strand
GATTTGGAATTAAACGTGCGGCAGCACCACTATACACTGGCGGTCACCAACCTCACCCGAATCCTCACCGAATTGCTCAACAAAGACGATTTCAAGTTCAAAAAAGACTTCCTCCGACATGTGAATTTCATGGCAGCCGTGGCAGAGGCCAAAGACGCCAAAGAAGTGGCAGCAGCCATTGATATGTTTGCCTTGCCACCCGGCAGTTCCCGCATGAAAAAGCAGTCGAAATGGAGCATTTCCTTGAATTCCTACGGGGGGCTTGGCTATGGCCGTGAAAATGATTTCGATGCCACTGTGGAGGAGGCCATCAAAGGGAAAAACGTACTGGCACCTTCCGCACCGCTCGGCATTGACCTGAACAAAGGACTTGGCAATAAAGGCAGTTTAAGCCTCTATGCCCAAGTGATTGACGTTGGGGCCGTTTTCGCCTACCGTTTCAGCGACGAAACCTCGGCCATTCCAGAACTGAAATTCCAGAACATCGTCGCCCCCGGTGGCTATTTGATTTATGGTTTTGGCAATAATATCCCCGCATCCTTGGGCATCGGGGCGCAACTAGGCCCGAACCTCCGAAAAATAGACCCCGGCCTTGGCTTGAACGAAACAATGACCAATGCATGGCGCTTTGGCTTTATCTTGTCCGTAGATATTCCCATCACGCATTTTTACACCAAGTAGATTTGTTTGAGGGGTTTGATGCGTTCGAATGGTTTGAATTGTAGTGGCCCACGACCAATCAAACTCATCAAACAATTCAAACTCATCAAACAATTCAAACCCCTCAAACCCCTCAAACCCCTCAAACTCATCAAACAATTCAAACCCCTCAAACTCATCAAACTCAAACCCACCATGACGCCCCGTCTTCAACAACTTCTTCAATTTCAGGCAGATAGGCCCAACGATGCTTTCATTCTTTTTGCCTTGGCAAAGGAATACGAGAAGCTGGGCGATACAGAAACGGCCTTGTTGCATTACCAAAATATCGTCCAGACCACGCCCGATTATGTGGGCGTTTACTACCACCTTGGCAAACTCTTGGAGAAACTGGAGCAGCCAGAAAACGCTATTTCAGCCTATAAATCGGGTATGGTCGTTGCGAATAAACTAGGCGACCGCCATGCCCTGAGCGAGCTGGCTGCTGCCAAAATGGAATTGTCGGACGACGATGATTAAGCAATTAACGGACGTTTACTAAACTTCAAAAATTGAGTAAAACTAAGTTCGTCAACAGGTTTTAATAGCTTTGTGGCCTGATTTTTAACCAATTAGCTTCAAAACAAGTTTACCATGAGAATATCCTACCTCGGCCTAGTTTTCATTTTCATTTGTTTGATTTCCCATAATCGAATCAACGCACAGTCCTCCAATCCGCAATCCGCAATCACAATTCCGCAATCCCCCAAGAGAGAGTTTCGGGGCGCATGGGTAGCCACCGTTGCCAATATTGATTTCCCTTCGGTAAAGGGCCTTTCCAAAGAGCGTTTCATGGCCGAATGGACGGAAACCGTTGACTTTTTGAAGGAGGCTGGTTTTAATGCTGTTTTGGCGCAGGTGCGACCCGCTGGCGATGCGTTTTACCACTCGAAAATCTCGCCTTGGTCCATGTACCTGACGGGCAAGCAAGGCAAGCCACTGGACAGCGATTTCGACCCGATGCAATACATGATTGACGAGGCGCACAAACGCAATTTGGAGTTTCATGCCTGGCTCAATCCATATCGTGCCAGTATGGACACGAACACGGTCACGCTTTCCGATATGCACCCCTACAAGCACCACCCGGAATGGTTCATGCGCTATGGCGGCAAACTGTTCTTCAATCCAGCTTTGGCAGAGGTGCGCAACTATATTACTGAAGTGGTCACGGAAATCGTGATGGACTATGACGTGGACGGCATCCATTTCGACGACTATTACTACCCTTATCCAGCACAAGGCGAACTGCTGCCCGATGCCCAAGACTTCGCCAAATACGGCCTCGGTTTTTCCAGCATCGAAGACTGGCGGCGGCACAACGTGGACATGTTCATCGGGCAAGTATCGGGCATGATAAAACTGAACGCCCCCAACGTGAAGTTCGGCGTCAGCCCATTTGGCGTTTGGCGCAATGTGAGCAAAGACCCCAAGCTCGGTTCTGCCACCCGTGCAGGGGTGAACACTTACGACGACCTCTACGCCGACGTGCGTGGTTGGCTGCAAAAAGGCTGGGTGGACTATGTTGCTCCGCAACTTTACTGGCATATCGGCTTCCCCGTAGCCGATTACGAGCTGCTGCTGAAATGGTGGGAGGACAATTCCTTTGGCCGCAACGTCTATGCCGGACATGCTGCCTACAAGGTGGGCGTGAACCAAGAACCCGTTTGGAACAATGGCTTGGAAATCCCGAAGCAAGTACGGCTCAATCGCTCCACGGCGGGCATTGACGGCAGCATTTTCTACAATTTCACCTCGCTGCGCAAAAACCCGTTTGGCCTCACCGACTCGCTCCGCAACAATTACTACAAACTCCCGGCCCTGATGCCGGAATTGGCCTATATGAAGCTGCCGCAAACCGAGGCCCCAACCATTGCGAAGCCAAGGTTGAAGAAAAAAGTGGGGCTTCGATTCAAGATTGATTTGAAAAACGTGGACAACGCCGCCAAAACCCTGGTTGTCTATCGCTTTGAAGACCGCAAACCCGGTGATTTCAACAACCCTGAAAACATCTTCAAGGTGATGCGACTGAACGGCGAACAATCCATCGAAATCGTGGACGATTAAGCGCCCTTGGGTAAGACTTTCACCTACGTGGCCTCCACCATGAACGCTGCACATACGGAGAGCCTGTTGAGCAATTGGCGGGCGGTGAAGGTGGGGAAACGGAGGCTGAAGAGGGTGAAGTGAGGGATGAGGGGTTAGGGATGAGGGATGAGGGATGAAAAAGGCCAGTCGAATCACGACTGGCCTTTTTTCAAAGTGTTAAGTAGCGAGTTAAGGAACAGACTGGGCATTTTCATCCCTGATTCCTAATCCCTAATTCCTTAAAACATCTCCACGCCCGCAAAGAGGTTTGGAGGTTTGAGGTATGGAGGTATGAAAAAGGCCAGCTGCAACTGCAACTGGCCTTTTTTCAAAGTGTTAAGTAGCGAGTTAAGGAACAGACTGGGCATTTTCATCCCTGATTCCTAATCCCTCATTCCTTAAAACATCTCCACGCCCGCAAAGTGGAAAGCGCCTTCGATGGCGGCGTTCTCATCAGAGTCGGAACCGTGAACGGCGTTTTCGCCCATGCTCTTGGCGTATTTCGCACGGATGGTGCCAGGCTCGGCATTGGCTGGGTTGGTAGCACCGATAAGCGTACGGAAATCAGCTACTGCGTTCTCCTTTTCGAGGATGGCAGCCACGATAGGGCCTGAAGACATAAAGTCCACCAATTCGCCATAGAATGGGCGTTCGGCATGTACAGCGTAGAATTCGCCAGCCTTAGCTTTTGTCAATTGGGTCATTTTCAGGGCCACGATGCGGAAACCCGCAGCGGTGATGTCGTTGAGGATGGCACCGATATGTCCGTCACGAACGCCATCGGGCTTAATCATGGTCAAAGTTTTATTGCCTGCCATTTTGAAAGGATTGAAGGATTGAATGAATGAGGGAACGAAGGCGTGGAAAATTGAAGCAATGAATCGGGTTTTCACATGTGCGGCGGCCCGTATTCAGTCCTTCAATCCTTCAATCATTCGTTCCTTCCGTTAAAAACGGGCGCAAAAGTAAATGTTTCAATCTTTTTAAGTTGAAAATCAATCATAAATTTTGTAATCAATCTAAATTTTGGGAACTTCGCCCGCCAAATTTTCAGGCGAGATTTTTAGAATGGAAAACATCAAAGAAGTTAAGTCGCTCTTGGCGGTTCCGAAGGACATCGTCATCACTACGCACCGAAACCCCGATGGAGACGCAATTGGCGCTTCGCTCGGCCTGAAACACTATTTGGAAACGCTGGGACACACGGTGAAAGTGGCCGTGCCTTCCGAGTCGCCCAACTTCCTGAACTGGATGCACGGTGCAAACGACATCCTCATTTACGACCTCCACCAAGAAGAAGTGAAGCGGGTGCTCGAAAAACCGGACATCGTTTTCTGCCTCGATTTCAACTCCTTGGAGCGGATTGACAAAATGGGCGAATTGATTGCCCCCTTGAAGGCAAAGAAAATCCTGATTGACCACCACCTCTTCCCGGAACCATTCTACGATTACGACCTCCACGATACGACCGCCAGCTCTACCAGCGAACTGGTCTTTGATTTTATCTGCCTTTTGGGCGATAAGGCCAGCGTCACCAAGGATATTGCGGAGTGCCTTTACACTGGCATCCTGACCG
>JADLHE010000537.1 GCA_020848965.1 Saprospiraceae bacterium | reverse complement strand
GGTCGCCGGATACTTGTGCGGCCGTGGGAAGACTGAAGACGCGCGTGTCGTAATAAGGGGATTCCAGTAGTGGCAGGTTGCCAGATTTTGCGTTCAGGACGACGGCCTCTGGATACCTTTCGGCTAGCCTGTTTTGCCAAAGTTTTTTTCCGTGGTCGTCTGAGGCCCCACGCCTTTCAGGAATGGCGTTGTAGCCTTTGTGGGCGGTCACCATCGAGCCGGAGAGGGTGCCTTCTGCGTCGAGTTGGAGGTGGAAAGTTATGACATCGGCACCATCACGGGGCGGGGCAATATTAATCCAGGTTGGCTTGTCCGATTCGAAATCAAGCTTTAACCCTATGCCATTGAGTGCGGGTATGCTTGGGTAACCAATGGGGCGCAGCGGGTCAGTTGCATCGAGCAGCATGGGTTTGTTGTCGAGTTCCGTCAGCAAAGCCATGTGGTTGAACTGGTCAAGTATGGGGTGCTCCATCATCATCTTGCCATGCCCACGAGTGCTGATGAGCACTGGTGCGACTTTTATCCCAGCTTCTTTCAGCAGCACATAGAGCATCATGTTCAGTTCGGCGCTATTGGCTTCGCCTTGTTCAAAAATCTCGTTCAGTTTTTTTTCATGGGTGAACATGGAGAAATTGCCGTCCCAACGGATATGGGTGGTTAAATACGCATAAAAGAATTTTATTTTTTCCCGGTCGGTGCTTAGCCCTGCAATTTGGGGGAGCAGTAGTTCGGTTATTTTCTTGTAATAAGCCTTTTTGAGCAATTGGTTGCCGAACTGCGCATATTCGCCGATTTTCTTCTGAAGCCTTGGCCAATCGCCCATTACTTTTTCTACTCCGCCACCGGGGTGGGCAATATCAGATAATTGAAACCTTATTCTGGCCCGGTAGTCGTCCATGGTGGTGACATAAGCCTCCTCTTTCATGGCAGGGGCATTTTCCAGCACAAACTTTCTTGGGCCGAAGGTAAAAGTGCCGTTTTTGCCTTTATAAAGGGTATTGCCGTCGCTGTCTTTTACGGCAGTCATGCCTTCGTTTCCTTGAAAGAGGAAGATATAGTCAACGAATTGCGGGAAATCGACCCTTATTTCACTGTGTACCACTGGAATGTCAAACTGGAAAAACCATTCCCTTAATTCATTGATATAAGCTGACCTGATATTGTAAATATATTCAACAATGCAGCCTTCCGTTACTTGCGGAAATGTGAACTTGGCCACGGAATAATAATTGTCAATCTTTTCTACAACGGCATCTTTCGACGAGAGCGAAATCTGCTTGCCGTTCGGCAAGTGAATCATGGCTTTTTCAAATCCAAAGGTTTCCCGATTTTCGTAGGAATAAAATGGGATAATAATATTGGCCTGGTCAAAGCCTTCTTTTTTTAATATTTTGATGCGCTTGTGATGTGTCCAATATAGCTTATAGGTATTGCCAATGTCTTCAACGGAGGCATTTCCAAAATCGCACAACACTACGGCAGGGGCCGTGGTGTCAGCCTCATAGCTAACCATTTTCAAGTCCTGTACGGGTACTTGCCCAAACTTCATTGGGGTGTCAGACTGGGCGTGTAGCGGGCTTAATGCGATAAAGCAGGCTAAAAAGAGCAGACAATAGAGGAATCGCCTCATAACTGTATTATTTGGGTAATTAATTGCCGCAAAAATAGTGCTATATCGCATATTGGCTATTAACCATGCCTGAAAATCATCTAAAATTATTGACGCTGCTTCCATTTGGCTGATGGGCAAAAAAAATCGGGCGGTGACTTGCAGCCGCCGCCCGATTTTCTCTTCTGTCTATTTCCAAAATTTTCAAGGCATCATCCAAACTTCCGTTTGAAGAACCAGCTACTGTCGTTCAGCGTGAAGCCGAGGCTCATCTTGATGAAGTTCTCCTTGATGGCGTTGGAGGTATCGTATTTCCCAAACTCAAAGGCCAGGTTCACGAAGGAAGTCTGCTGCCGTGGCAGAATGACGGGCAAGCCAAAGCCGACGGTCAGGGCGTATTGCTTTAGGTCTTCCAATCGGGGGTCGGTGCGGTGGTAGAAGCCTGCCCGGTAGCGTATCCGTTTGAAATAGTTGTTGTAAGAGGCAATATCGGGGATGTACTCACCGCCCACGGCGATGCGTCGGGTGTCAACGAGGGTTTCGTCGGGCTTGGCATCGTTCTCGTATTGGCTCCAATTGTTGGCACTGTACTCGGCACCGAGGCGGAGTTTGCCGGGGTCTTGGTACATGATGCCCACCGTCCACTCAGAAGGGAGCTTTCCGTTGCCCTCCACGTCCGTGAGGTACTGCATGGTGTCCCGGTGGTTGTAATCGAAATTGTAGCGCATTCGCAGCACGGTGCTGTTCGTGCTGAAACTGTTCGTGGAATTGCCGAAGGCACCGATAATCAATGCCTTGCCGTTGTACAGGTCGTCCCCAGTTTTCTTTTTCTCAAGTTGTATCATTTGCTGCGCACCCACCGACCACACAAAGCCTCGGATGCTGATATTGTCCTTGAAAATATCTTCGTACGAAACCGGGACGTCCGTGAAAACTACCCTGCGGGTGCGCTCCAATTGCCCGAACACATAGCCGAGGTGTACGCCGAAAGAAGTGTTTTTATAGCGCCACGAATTGCTCCATTGGGCCTTGTTCGTGCCGCCCGTTCCCTGATACACGTTGACCGTTGTGTCAATTTCAGGGATAACGGAGGTCGTCTCAATGTCGTAGCCCACCGTGGAGAACGGCGTCAGGGAGATGCCCATGCCCCAGGTCAGCTTTCGCTTTTTCTTGTCGAGCACGTCGTTGTGGGTGTTGTGCAGCGGGAAGGCCAGCACGAGGTGGCTCAGGTTGCCCGTCCATATCTTCGACTTGTCGCCACCGAACTTCAAGGTTGCCCGCTCGGCATAGAGGCCCGCCTCGTAGGTGGCCGTGCTCAGCCAGGCAATGGAGGCCGGGTTCTGGAAGTTGATGTGGAGTGGGTCGGCGTAGGCAGCTGACAAGCCTGCAAAGCCGCCAGCTGACAGGGTAGGAACCACGATTTCGCCCAAGCCCAAGCGGGAGTAGGGCGAATTGTCTTTGGGCTGCGCAATGGCGAGTGCGGTCAAAAACAGCAAAAAAAGCGTGAACACACCGCCTCTAAAATCCTTCAAAAAGTTTGGCATTATATTTCAAAATTTGATTCAGCCCAGCAAGGACTAAATTTTGGTGCGCAAATATCTTGGTTTTAAGCTTACTGACAAAAAAATCGGCGTCACCTCCTGTTATTACTATTTTCAATCCCCGGAATTTCCGTTTGCAGCGCCCGATAAAAGCCTCCACTTCCAGCAGTGCGCCCAGCTCGCCGCCGTTCCGGAGGGCATTTTCGGTACTGTCGCCCAAGAAAAAAGGCAGCGTCTCGCCCTGTTGCGCCAAAGGCAGCCTCGCCGTGAAATGGTGCATGGCCTTCAGCCGCATTTCGATGCCCGGTGAAATATTGCCACCGAGGAACTCCCCCTTGGCGCTCACCACGTCCATTTTGATGCAGGTGCCAGCGTCCACCACGAGGCAATTTTCATTTGGGTAAAAATGCCAGGCCCCAACAGCGGCAGCCACCCGGTCTTTTCCAAGCGTTTGCGGTGTTTTGTAGCGGATGGCAATGGGCAGCGGCGTCTCCGTCGTCAGCTCCAGAAAATAGGGCAACGACTTTAAATAGGCCATCAACTCGTCCGATTGCTTCGCAACGCTTGAAAGTATGGTCTTGCCTACTTGATGGTTGTATGCGTATTCCCGAAGTGCGTCAATGCTCAGCACATCCCAGGCTTCATTGGCAACCATTTCATCACCCCGAAACACGGCGAGCTTCGTGCGGGTGTTTCCAATATCAATAGAAAGATTAGTCAAAGGAATGTGGATTTCAGATTAGGGGTGTTGAGAGAATTTTTCGACGCAGATTTTTATGATTTTTTATGATTGATTATGCCTTGTTTTTGCGTAGCAAAAACCTGAAAAACATAAAAAATCATAATCATCTGCGTCTTTCTGCGTCAAAAAAACTGCGTCAGGATTTTTTTCTTAACACCCCAAATTTCAGATTTACGATTTCGGGCTGCGAAGATGCCACTTGCCAAGCTATTTATGGCATATTACGATAGGAAACATTGCGCAGTGAAAGCACACGCCATCCAGTATCCAGTATCTAGTAACTAGCATCCAGTATCACCCCCCTATCGTTGCCATGCTCTCCCCAACTGGCCCCAAGAGGCGATTGCGTTCCGCCTCAAAGCCGTCTTTGGCACGGTGGCCGAGGGCTTCCAGCACGGCTTGGGCGAGTTGCTCGTCCGTTGCGCCAGCCCTGAGCAGGTTTTTGATATTGAAAACGCCGCCGTCGTAGAGGCAGGTCTTCAACATACCCTGCGGCGTCAGGCGGATGCGGTTGCAAGTGCCACAGAAGGTGCGGCTATAGGCCGCAATGATGCCCACCGTGCCTTGGTGGCCGGGAATCTGGTAGTTGTAGGAAGTGGAGTGGGGCGGGTCGGGCAGTTTCTGGAGGTCGGGGAAGTGCTGCTGCAAGGTTTCGAGGATGCGGCGGTGACTCCACCAAAGCTTTTCGTAATGGGCCTCGCCGCCATTGAACGGCATTTCCTCGATGAAACGGACGCCCACCGGGTTGTCTTTCGTGAGCATGGCCAATGGCAACAGGTCGTAATCGTTTTTGCCCTCCATCATCACGGCGTTGATTTTCGTGGAAATGCCCGCCGAAAGCAGCGCCTCGAAGGTTTTCATCACTTGGTGGAACTCGTCCCGCCGGGTTATTTCATGGAAAAGCTCCGGGCTGAGCGTGTCGAGGCTCAGGTTGACGGATTGGATGCCAAGTCGTTTCAGTTCGGGCACCAGCGGGGCGGTCAATACGCCGTTGGTGGTGATGTGGATTTGCCGCAGCCCGTCCAATCGGCTGATGGCCGTGAGGAAATCCATCATGTCCCGCCGAAGGAACGGTTCGCCACCCGTGATGCGCAGCTTTTCGATGCCCATGCCCACCATCACCTGCACGATTCGGAGCATCTCCTCGTAGCTCATCAGTTCGGCCCTTGGCACGTAGTCAATGCCCTGTTCTGGCATGCAATAAAAGCAGCGAAGGTTGCAGCGGTCGGTGACGGCGAGCCGCAGGTAATTAATGGGCCGGTGGTGGTTGTCGTGTAGCAATTGCGGATTTCGGATTTACGATTTACGATTGCGCCACCCCATATAGTTCAGAGTTGCCACCTATTGTAAATCATAGTTGAAACTCAAAGATGGATTATTTTTTCGAGAAAGGCTGTGCTGCCTCCATTCATCATTTATCATTCATCATTTATCATTCCCAACAAATTGGTCGTCCGTCATCGCCTCCAAAAACGCTTTCAAATCTGCCTTTTCCCATTTGGTGAGGTTCATCGGCTTCGCCAAAACGGTGTCCCGGCCAATGGCATCGGGTACCACCTTCGAGGGGTCGTTGTAGAAATCAATCACTTCGTCGAGGGTCTTGAACATGCCATTGTGCATGTAAGGGGCGGTGAGTGCCACATTGCGCAGCCCGGCCACTTTGAATTTTCCGAGGTCAGCGGGGTTGCGGGTGATGGCCGAGCGGCCGGGGTCGTTCAGGTCTTTGCCGTTGTAGAGGCCGATGTTTCGGAACTCGTCACCCGTCAGGTCGGCCCCGAAATGGCAGTCGAAGCAGCGGCCTTTTCCGATGAAAATATCACGGCCACGGGCGGCAGCGTCGCTCATGCCACCGGGTTCGTCGTTCATCCAGCGGTCGTAGGGCGTGGCGGGCGTTTCGAGGGTGCGGATGAACTCGGCGATGGCGCTGGCCATGTCCTCCACATTGGCCGGACGGCCAAACAACTTTTCAAAAGCAGGGCCATAAACCTTGTTGCGTCGCAGCCGCAACGCCACCTCCGGCAGCGTCATGCGCATTTCGAGGGTGTCTTGTATGGGCATCAAAATTTGGTCTTCGAGCGCCAGCACCCGACCATCGAAGAAAAAATGCGAGCGGGCCGACATGTTCATGGTGCTGGGTGCATTGCGCCTGCCCAGCCGTCCGCCCACGCCCCGGCTGAATCGGGCCGTGTCGGCAAAGGCGAATTCGGGTATATGGCAGCTTTGGCAACTGATGGTGCTGTCCAATGAGAGGATGGGGTCGGAGAAGAGTTGCTTGCCGAGTTCAGTGATGTCTTTTGGCTCGGTGCTGGAAAAGGCGACGAGAAATGCTGCAACAATAAATGCAAACAGTGCCAAGTGATTTTTTTTCATCGAAATATGAATAGCAAAGCTTTGAAAGCTGCAAAGTTCGATATTCCAAAACAGAGTTTGACTGCCAAAAGTCACATAAAGAAAACGGGTTTACGAAGCCCTCGCTCCGTAAACCCGCCGTAACACGGTCTGGCAGACCGTGCTTTCCTGTTTCAGTTTTAGCGGCGTCGGTGAGTGTGAAGTGCGGTAGCACGGTCTGCCAGACCGTGTTACTCCATCGCCACCTTACCTTGCCCAAGCTTCACGCCTTCTGACAAAACATCGAAGAAATAAAGCCCGTCGGGCAAGCCGTTTTTCCTGATTTTGCCCATGCCGCCCGTTATTTTTTCGCTGCGCAAATAGCGGCCCGTCATATCGTAAAGCCGCAGCTCAAAATCTTGGTTTTCAGCGCCTTGAATCAAGACGACTGCCTCCTCGCCCATCGGGTTTGGATAGACCGTGCAGCTTATTTTACTCCGCAAAACGGGCGGCTCGACACTGTTCACGATGAACGGCTCGCCCACTTGGTGCCTCGTGCGGTTGGTGATGACCGGGTCGTTGAAGTCGAAGTAAATCGCCGCCTCGTTTTCAATCGCATCGCCGATATTCAAACCTGCTTTTTGGCCGATGCTGAACTTCACGAAGCCATGGGAGGCAGGTTCGTTCACGAAGCTGTCTGGCAGCAGGATGTTGTCGAAGGTAAAAATCAGCGAGTCCCGATGAATGTCAAGTTGGTAGGGGTGGCTCGAAGCGCCGGGCCGCAGCGTGGCGATGTCGAGGTTGGGATGGATGACATCTTTCACCACCACTTTGAAGGCGGTGTCGGTGCCCGTGTTCTGGAAACGGATGAGGTAGTCAATGGATTGGCCTTCCTCAATCAAATTGTTCGGGCCGAAGCCGAGCGGGTAGCCTTGTTTGTCGTTGGGGTCGAAGCTGCCGATAACTGCCTGACAATCAATGGACAGGAAGGGGTCTGCGTCGTTTTCGGGGAATTGCGAAGCATAACCAAGGCTAAATGCTCCATTGCCACCGCAACCCTCCACGAACAATGTGGGATAGGACAAACCCGGTGCATCTGGCACTTGCTCGGCCAGTATCACATAGGTGGCGCCTGTGGCGGCGTAGCTGGCCGTGGTGCTTTCACCTACCCCCAGTTCAAAGGTCTGGGACATGAGCATTACGCCGTCCTGCACCACAATGAAGGATGAGGGGCCTGGCATATCGCCTGTGCCTGTGTTCGTCAAAGTGAACACGACACTGTCGGCGTTGCAATCGGAAGTAATGTCCACAAAAGCGCCAGACCAATTGCCGTTCGGAGGGCCGCAAAGCGAATCGGGGTAGATATGTGCTTCGGCGCAGAGGGTTTGGCCGAGTACTGCATCGCAAAGCACCTCTGTATTGATATAGAAGCTGCCACATTCGCCGGGCGCTACATCGCCGATTTCGAAGGTGTAGATGCCGTTCAGTGGACCAGTGTAAGGGATTTGAGCACCTTGTAAATGGATGAGCGAGTCAAGTGTAACTGCTATCGTTGCATCCAAGGCCGTTTCGGTTCCATGATTGCAGTATTGCACAAAATAAGTGTTGGGGAAACAGCGACGCAGGAACGGCGTGCTGATGTCCACCTCCATTAGCGGGCAATTGTAAATTTCATGAAAATGAAAGTCGGCGGTGTCAAGGTCGGAAACCCCGGACGAGGTTATGCTAATAGGGGCAGTGCAAGCATCCCAGAGACCAGCAAATGGGATTGCTTCAACCAGGTAATCGCCGCCCAGTATCCGAATTTCATAATGGCCCAGCGAGTCGGTTGTGCCAAAGTATTCATCGCCATTGGCGGCGGTGGCCCGCACCATCCAATTTCGCAAGCCGTTTTCACCTGAATCAAGAATGCAGTTTCCATCCGATTCGGTAGTGACATTTCCCACGATGGTGCCGCAATCATCGCTCGTATTTTGCACCGTGATGGAAGTTTGTGCGGTGCATCCAACTGCATCAGTAACCAAGAGCGTATAAGTGCCGGGCAGTTTGATATAGGGGTGATTGGCTGTGTAAGTGAAGCCGTTTGGCCCTGTCCAGAGGTAGGTATAGGGTGGTGTGCCTCCTCCAACCAATGAGACCAAGGCACCGGACTGGTCAAAGCAACTGATGGAATCGAACAAGAGTATATTGGCAGAAAGCGGCACTCCGTAGTTGACGATAGTGTTGTAAGTTCTGGTGCAGCCCTCCGCATTGGATACGGTTACTGAATAATTACCGCCTGTCAAATTTTGAAGATTTGGCGTGGTCTCGCCATTTGACCAAGTGTAACTCACTGGGCCATTGGCACCTGTGCAATCCAAAGTAATAGTGCCGTTCGGGAACCCATCGCAATCGGGGTCAGTGGTTACGGAGATTTCACAAGTTGGCAGTTCTGAAATATTGGCTGTGACGCAGCCACTGACAGTCCCTGTGCAATAGGCGTTACTGGTATTGGCGAGGCAAACCACCATTGTGTCTGGCCCTCCAAAATTGCCGGTAAATGAGTTTACGGAACTGGTTTGAGACGGGCCGAAAAGCTCCCCATTGGCAGTTAGTTGGTAGGTCCAAGGGCCTTCTCCAGTATAGTTTATAGTGAACCAGATTAATTCGCCGGGGCAGGCCTCCACGGTTTGCTCAACCAGCGTAACCGTCGGTATTTCGTGCCAAGTGACTGGTGTTCCAATAGATACTGAGAGGCAGGGGTCAAATAAGTCCACATCACCGCCGCCTAAGTCGTTGCCAACAATGGCAGAGATGTAATAGGTCTGCCCATAAATACCCAAGGGTGGAAATGCAAAGGTTGGTGTGGTGCTTTCTGCCAGAACAACGCCCAGCACTGGGCCAGCAGACGTGTGCAGCACATATTGTAAGGCGTCGTTGGCATCCAAGGTTTGCCCTCCCGCATGTTGTGCAGTTATGGTTTCGGCACCACAGGCATCAATTTGTAAATTGACCATAAAACCTGCATTGGAGGTGCATTGTGCAACAAGCCTGACTCCCAATGTGGTCGTTAAAAGAGCTATGACGAATAAGCGATAAATCATCGAGTTCATAGGTGAACATTTAAAAGGTTCGGGGGCAAATTGCCGACCGGTGCGGCGCATTGCCCTTGACAAATTTTCATGCTACAAACATCCGAGCAAAGCATTGCACCAGCAACTACATTTTTTGCGTTTTGTAGAAAATGATTTTTACAAAAATTCTACTAGCAATCAAATAATTCAACAATCAAGCAATTAAATTTGTAGAAATAAACTTTATCTTGCCCACATGCAAAATACCCTTGTTTTTGAAATAATCGCCCAATTTTCAAAGCCGGAGCAACGGGAGCTGCGCAATTTCCTCGCCTCGCCCTTCTTCAATCAGCGGCAAGACGTGCGGCTGCTCTTTGATTTTTTGGCAAAAAACCAGTCAGAACCCAACCGAGAGGCTGCTTGGGAGGCCGCCCAGCCCGGCCAGCCTTTCAACGAGCAGCAGTTCCGGTTGCTGCTGAGTTACCTGATGAAATTAATGGAACAATACCTCGTGCAGAAGGAGCGGCAGCGGGAGCCGCTCGACGATGGCCACCGCTTATTGGCTGCCTACCACCGCCGAAAACTGCCCCGGCACTTCGAAAAGGCGCAGAAAGCCATTGCGAAGCAAGCTGAAAACCAACCGCTGCGGCAGCCTGCTTTTTACCTAGAAAGCTACCTAATGGAACACCAGCACTACCTGCACCTACTCGAATCGGGGCGCACCAAGGCACTGAACCTGCAATTGGTGGAAGACCAACTGACCACGGCCATGCTGGCTATGAAGCTGCGCCAAGCCTGCCTTTTGCGCTCGCACCAAACGGTTTTTAAAACCAGCTACCGCATTGATTTACTGGAAGTTATACTGGCCTTGGCCGATGAGCCTAGCTATCGGGATGCCCCTGCGGTTCGGGTCTATCGGCTGTGTTATTTGGCGCTGTTCGGCGAGGGGGGCGAGCGGCATTTTGGGGAAATGAAGCAGGCGCTGTTCGACTTCGGCAATTGCTTCCCGACGGACGAGATTGCTTCCTTGTATTTGATGGCCATCAATTTCTGCATCAAAAAAATCAACGCCAACCAACATGCTTACCGCAAGGAGGCACTCGACCTTTACAAGCAGGGGTTGAAAACGGGCCTACTATTCGAAGGCGGCCAAATCAACCATTTTACCTACAACAATATCGTGGGCATTGCCCTGCGCCTGCCCGACGAGTGGGCCTGGGCCGAGCGCTTCGTGGAGGAGTACCGAAGCTACCTGGAACCTGCTGCGCAAGAAGCGGCCTTCAGCCTCAACGCCGCCCGTCTGGCTTTTGCAAAGCACCGCTACGACGATGCGCTTTTTTTGCTGCAACGTGCTGATTACAAGGATTTTATCAACGGAATGGCCGCCCGGATTCTCCAAATGAAAATCTATTTCGAGAAGCAGGAACTGGAGCTGCTGGACGCCCATTTGCGCACCCTCCGCATGTTCATCCGCCGGAACAAGCGCATGGGCTACCACCACCTGAACTGGTCGAACATCGTGCATTATACCCAAAAACTGCTCGACCTGAACCCCTACGATGAGGCACAGCGGTCGGCGCTGTACGAGGCCATTGCAGGGGAAGAGGTGCTTACCGAAAAGGAATGGTTGTTGGGACAATTTGCTTGAAGTGCGGTGGGCTTCTCGCCTCCGGGCAAGCGCATTTTTCAGCTTTTCACTATTGCCTTGTTAGATAGGTACGGTCTTTGCAAAGACGCCTTTTACCTAATTTCTTTAGATTCGCTATCGTTTTTACAAAAAACAACCACAGAGCAAATACGCTGAAATTCTCCTTCCTCCCTACACTGCATTTCCCCCCATTGCTAGGCCGAACAGTGGCATTCAATTAAAGCTGCTGCGTCCGCAAAATCAGTGTAATTTTTTTAACTGGTTGTATTTGTAAAAACTAATTCCATGAGAATCGGAACCCTAATTCCTGCATTGCTATTTGCCTCGTTTTTTTTGGTGCCAGCCAGCAATGCCGGTAATCTCCCTCCCAACAAAGGTGTGCAATTGAGTATCAGGATGTACCTGCAAGGTGCCATGCTCGGCGTAAAACAGCCAAGTATGCTCATGCGGGACGACCTTCGAACGACCGGGCAGATTCCCCTCCAAGAGCCTTATTCCGCAAGGGAAAATTATAGCCACTACGGCGTTTTGGGTGGCACCGAGGTCATTGAAAACCAAGCAGTTCTGAATGTGGAAGGCTCCAATGCCATCGTGGATTGGGTCTTCGTTGAACTGAGGCACCCAGAGCTTCAAAAAGTCGTTTTGGCCACCCGCTCGGCATTGCTCCAGCGGGACGGCGACGTGGTGGATGTGGACGGCGTTTCGCCGCTGCAATTCCCCGACGTAGAGCCAGGCACTTATATGGTGGCCGTTCGCCACCGCAACCACCTTGGGGTAATGGCCACTTTGGCCTTCAACCTCACGGAAACCCCTCAAATCGTTGATTTCACCAACCCCAAACTGAAGTGCTATGGGAACAAGCCCATGATTCAGTTGCGTGAGAATATAATGGCATTGTTTGCCGGGGATGCCAATCACAACGGACGGGTGGAAGCCGAAGGTGCCGAAAGCGACAAGGAGCATATTTTCTTCCATGTATTGCTGTCGCCCGACAACGTGGATGCCAACCAGAACTTTGTGCTAAAAGGGTATGATGACAGCGACATCAATATGGATGGCCTCGTGAAATACCAAGGGCCAAGTTCGGATGGTGCACAGCTCACTTTCGACATCGTTTTCCTTTGGCAACACAACTGCCCAGAAGTGGGCGGCGATTGCCGATTGGTGGAGGAACTGCCCTGATAGTTAAGCGTTGACCAGGCTGTTTATGCCTTCAGAACCATCCATTAGTTGCTTTTTCTAACATTTTAAATAACTCAACATGAAACACAAACACATTCGCCCTATTGCCCTTCTTTTCTTGCTGCCTTTATTGGGGGCGCAGGCCAATGCGCAAACGGGCGTAAGCATCAAGCCGAGGGTCTATCTCCAAGCTGCCCTACATGGCCTTTCGCCTGCGGCAACGCTGATGCGGGACGACCTTCGGAAACAAGGCTTGGTGCCCATGACCGAACCTTATTCAAGCCTTGCCAACTCCCAGCCTTCCGGCAGTGGTGGCGGCGAAACTATCAGCGATCCTGCCATATTGCAAGTGGCTGGCTCCAATGCCATTGTGGATTGGGTCGTGGTGGAACTTAGGTCAACTTTGGACCTAAGCCAGGTTTTGGCGACTAGGGCTGCCCTGCTGCAAAGGGATGGCGATGTGGTGGATGTGGATGGCGCCTCTGCCGTCAATTTCCCTCAAACGCCAGCCGGGGAGTATTTCGTGGTAATTGACCACCGCATACACCTTGGCGTAATGACGGAATTGCCCGTGCAGCTTTCCAGTACGCCCAAAAGTCTTGATTTTACCGACCCTAACCTCGCTTTGCAGTGCGGAGCATACGCAATGGCCAATTTGGGAGCCAAGCGTGCACTTTGGGGCGGCGACCTCAACAACGATGGCCGATTCATTTTCCAAGGCCCAGGCAATGAGGTTTTGAAACTGTTCACCACCGTGCTGTATGACCAGGCCAATACCCAACTCTCGGCAAATTATATCAGCAAAGGCTATTTGATGGCGGATGCCAATATGGATGGCAAAGCAATTTACAGTGGCCAAAACAATGATAGAGCGGTGCTGATGCAGTTTTTTACCTCACACCCAGGTTGGCAAAGCGGTGGTGATTGGGTGCTGTTGGAATGCATACCTTAATACATCCCCTTTTCATCACTATTTACAAACTAAAAACACATCAACATGCAATCTTTCAAACGAATCATTTTTTCTGCTGCCGGAATAGCGTTTTGTCTGGGCCTCCATGCCCAAAACGGCGTTTCGTTGCGCCCAAAGGTCTATCTACAAGCGGCGCTGCACGGTCTTTCGCCTGCGGCAACGCTGATGCGGGACGACCTGCGGGCAGAAGGGCTTTTGCCCATGACCGAACCCTATACGGGCCTTGCCAATTTCCAGCACAAGGGCGGCGGTGGCGGCGAAACCATTGCCAATGCAGCCCTTTTGCAAGCCACTGGCCCCGACGCCATCGTGGATTGGGTGGTGGTCGAGTTGCGCACTTCGTCGAGTGCAACAAATGCCGTTTTGGCCACCAGTTCGGCACTAGTGCAGCGTGATGGTGATGTGGTGGCCGCTGATGGCCAATCGCCCGTCATTTTCTCCAATGTGGATGCCGGACAGTACCATGTCGTTATCAGGCACCGAAACCACCTGAGCATAATGACGAACGCTAAAGTCTCGCTATCGCAAATGCCCGTGACCGTCAATTTTACCGACCCCAACACGGCAGTTTGCCAATACGGGCAAAAAATCATTGGCGGGAAAGCGGCCATGTGGGCCGGGGATTGCAGCAGGGATGGAAGGGTGATAGTCACAGGCCCAAGCAATGACAGGTCGATACTTTTATTGCGGGGCATTATAGGGCCAGAAGCAACTGGGAACACCAATTTGGAGAGCAATTATATCAACAAAAGATACTCGATTTACGACCTGAACATGGATGGTAAAGTAATTTATCAAGGTGCGGGCAATGATGTGGAATTGGTATTCCACAACATCGTTACCTATCCCCCCAATACGACCGTCGTTTCAAACTATATCTTACCCGATTGCCTGCCAGAATAAGGCGAGCTAAACCGAAAATCATTCAACTAACCCACTCCCCTTTTCGTCAACATCATGAAATTCTTTCCTTCAAAGCAAAAATCCATGCTGCTGGCCGTGTTTGCAGCATTTTCATTGCAAGCAAATGCGCATAATGGCGTGGCCGTCAGCCCAAAACTTTTGCTTTCTGGCGCCCTTGAATCCAATGGCCTGATGCGGGACGGCATCCGGGCCAATGGCCTGTTGCCCAATTCCGAGCCTTACACTGGCCTCGTCCATTTTAAGCACTACGGCGATGGCGGCGGCGAATCGGTGACAAACCCTGCCGTTTTTCAGGTCACTGGCAACGATGCCATTGTGGATTGGGTCGTGGTTGAATTGCGCAGCCCCGGCAATATGGCCAAGCCCGTCAGCACCCACGCAGCCCTGTTGCAGCGGGATGGCGATGTGGTTTCCACTGACGGCGTTTCTCCCGTTCGTTTTTTGAGCGTTGCGCCGGGCGAATATCACGTCTCCGTCAGGCACCGCAACCATCTTGGCACCATGACCGCCAAACCGATTTCGCTGTCCAGCAATGCAACTACCGTGGATTTCACCAGCCTTGACCTACCACTGTACGGCACGCACGCTACCAAGGAAGTGGGCAATAAACGCATGCTTTGGCTGGGCGACACCAACCGCGACAAACGATGCATTTATCAAGGGCCAAACAACGATATTTTCTATTTGTTTACCTATGTTTACAGTGCCTCCGGCAACAGTCAAAGTTATGGCAACTATGCCGCAAAAGCCTATGCTTTGGCTGACCTGAACATGGATGGTTATGCTACTTTTTATGGCCCCAATAACGACCGCTCCGTTGCCTTCACGCAGGTTGCGATTTACGCAGGGGTATTGAATTATATACTTTCGGAGCAGATTCCGGAATGATTGCGTTTTGACCGATTCGGAAAGCCCCAGCCTCGAATTTCAAGGCTGGGGCTTTTTTTTTGTCCGCTTTTGAAAATAATTCGGGTAATTCGTGGCTTCAATTTTAATTCATCCATCTAAAAATTCAGAGAAAATGAACCACTCCCGTAGAAAATTCTTCCAATACGCCGGGGCAGCTGCTGCCGGGGCGCTCATCCTGCCCAACTGGGCCTGCAAATCGGACGGTGCTGGCACTGCTGGTGCTGAGGTTGCCGCCGATTCTACCGCCGCAGCGGCCCCAACGCCGGTCGCTGGCAGCATCCCACAATACGGCATCCAACTTTGGAGCGTGCGTGACGACATGGCCAAAGACGCCAAAGGCACCCTCAAGGCGCTCGCCACTGCTGGCTACAAGCAAATCGAGAGCTTCGAAGGCGACAAGGGCATTTATTGGGGCATGAAAAACACCGAGTTCAAGGCATACATGGACGAACTGGGCATGACGCTCATCTCTGCCCATTGCGACACCAAAAAGGACTTCGAGAAAAAAGCCGCCGAAGCTGCTGCCATTGGCGTGAGCTATCTCATAACCCCTTGGCTCGGCCCTCAGAAGAAAATGGACGATTGGAAAAAGATTGCCCAAGATTTCAACAAAAATGGCGAAATAGCGAAGAAGGCTGGCATTCGTTACGCCTACCACAACCACGCCTATTCATTCGAAACGCTGGAAGGCCAGGTGCCGCATGACTATGTACTCGCCAATACCGACGCAGGATTGGTTGATTTCGAAATGGACATCTACTGGGTGGTGACGGCTGGAAAAGACCCCGCCGAATACTTGACCAAGTATCCGAACCGCTTCCGCCTCTGCCACGTGAAAGACCGCAGCAAAACCCTGCCTGCCAAGGAGGAAAACGCCTCGGTTGACCTCGGTACTGGCAGCATTGATTTCGCCAAAATCTTGAAAGTGGCGAAGGACAGCGGCATGCAATACTTTATCGTGGAGCAGGAGCGCTGGGACAATTCCACGCCCATCAAGAGCGCTGAAGTGGATGCTGCTTACATGAGCAAACTGGTGTTTGCCTGATGAAAGATGCTGGATACTGGATGCTTGCAGGCCCATCTAGTATCCAGCATCAAGTATCCAATATCCAGTGCGGGCAACCACGAAATTGGCGAGCATAAAAGCGGAACCTCGCAGCAATTTTTTCATAAAACAGTATCTGAAAGGCAAAAAACGCCCAAGCCCGGTGCTTGACCGGGAGCCTAATAGTCGTTTGTGCGCAAAAAAAATCTAAGGGTTTACTTTTCCACGCAGCGCACCAGCACCACGTCCATCAAGATGCCCGTGCAGGTACACTTGAAAGTCACTTGGTCGCCCGTGTTGAAATTGGTGCGCTTGTGCTGGACGGTAGGGTCCAGTTCGCAGGTAACGCCCGCCATCGAATCGCCCGCATTCAAGCTGACGATGGTCTTGCCCTCCTCCTGTTTAGTACTGCCTACTTCGCCTGACACCTCCACCACTTTGTCGTTGTACTTGGTGTTGGCGGCGTTTTCGTCCGTTTGGAACGCCGTCAGTAGTTCGTTGGCGGAGATGGTCACATCCGATTTTGCATCGGCGTTGCTAACTGCGCCCCGATTGAATTCGTAGTAACCGTAAATGGCTGCTCCAAGGATGAGCACGCCCGTGATGATGATTAATTTTTTCATTGTAAGAAGTTGATTTTCAATTGGTTGAATTGTCAAAAAGCTGCGCCTGCGTTTGTTCAGGCTTCCAGCTTCGCAATATTGCAGTCCACCATCTTGGCGGCGTTTTTGGGCATGGGCGAAAAGCCTGTACTATGCTCCACTACCCCCAGCAATTTCCCGTTGTCAATATAGCCTTCCAAGGTGATATTGGCAATATTCGTCGCAGCATTGTGGCTACCAGTATAGCGGTTCGACCGGATGATTTGTTCAATCACCGCCGAATGGGTTGCGCCAGCCGTGCTGCAATCCAACGTAGGGTAAAGTTCCTTCTCCACATCGTAGTAGCACGAACCAAAAACCGCAGCCGCTAAGGTGCAAATTGCTAAGTATTTTTTTATCAAATTCATGGTTTCATGGTTTCATGGTTTCATTGCTTCATGGTTTCATGGACGAACTTCCCTGTATTGTAGGCTCTGACTGCCCACTGCCCACTGTCGAACTGCCCACTGTCGAACTGCCCACTCTCAACACCCTAATTCCCGGTTGCGCCTGCGGCAATCCATGCCTCAAATTTGGAAATAGTGCAATCGTCCAATTTGTTCTCTCCCTGCGGCATTTTGCGGTAGCCGCTCGGCCTTAAAATGGTGCCGAGCAATTTGCCATTCAAGGCGATTGTTTTGACGCCTGCATAATTGGACAAATTGATATTACCGGAAGGCGGGTTGCCGCTGTGTAAGCCCTTGCAATGGGTGTCAATAACAGGTTTTATGAAAGTGTAAAATTTTATATTGGAGGTATTGCATTGGCCATAGTTGGGGTTGATTGGCTTAATGTCCCCCGTGTTCAACACGTTCTGGCAATAGCCCAAGATGACGCATTCCTTGTGGGAGACCGTATTGTGGCAGCTCGACATGGTGCAGTTGGAAATGAGTAATGGCAGCGTATCCGTTTCGAAATAAACCGAATCCGGGTCGCAAGGGATGCCGTCGGGGATGGTATCAATGACGGGAATGGCGTCCAGTGTATCCGTGGAGTCAATCGGGCCGAGTCCGTCGTCGTCGAGCAGGGGGGCGTGCTTGTAACCCGTGCCCAAGGTGAAGAAAAAGGCCTCGAAATAAGCCGTCGAAGCCAACAGCCATCGTTTTTTGATTGCGGATTTTCCAGACATACCCCAAAAATAACAGGAACCTACGCCCAAAACTATCGGCTATTGGCTGAGTGGGAAGAATGGGGGGCTGAAAGGGGTGCTTAGGCATTAAATGCACTTTCGCCACCAATGATTTTCAAATTAATGTACAAGTCCCTCTGTTAAAATGCTGTACCCGCCACATGCCGAGTAGCCAATCAGGAAAACCAAAACGATACTGAGCAAATAGGCAATGCCGGGCAGCTTCTGCTTGTTGCCGAAACTGCCAATTGCCAAAATTAAATTGACCAATAGTTGTACGGGCAGCGTGACGAACATCCCCATGCCAACAAGCATGGCAATAGTGTTCCCCAAGTTGCCGGCATTGTCAACACCATATACAATGGCCACCTGTGCTCCAAATATGGCAAGGTTGACCCCTACAATTTTCCCAAACCCCTTCATCGGGTCGGCCTGATTTTCATTGCTGATTTTATCTTCCATGATACTTTGGTTTTAGAAACTCATTTCTGCCAATTCCTTCACCATGCGTTCCTTTTCTTCATCCCGGTAAAACAAGTTCATCGTTTCGAACGGGATAATCCGCCCATCTTGGTGAACGATGTGTACGCAGGACTTCTTAATGGCCCGCACATCAAAGTCAAAGGCATCAATGAAGCGCATGATGATGATGCGGAATAGGTTGTCGTAACTCAAGTCTGGTGCTTTTACAAAGGGGAGGCAGCAAAGCAATTGGTTGAAATCGCATTCCAGCGAATCCACGGAGTTGGCGGTGCTGAACAGCTTCGTCACATGCTCATGGAGGCGCTCGTCTTGCTCGTACACGATGGTGTTACGACTGTTGTCGAGCAAGGCCGTTGGGTCAATGAACCTCGTGAGCGGCAGCACCTGCCCTTCTATTTTCAGGGCGTAGGCCATGGCCAAGGCATCGGGGTTGCAGGGCACGGGAATGATGTCGTTTGGTTGGAAAATACTGGTCTGGTCGAGGATGGCCTGCCGCACTTCGGTCAATGTCAGGCGGTCGGTGGCAGGGTTGAAGCCGTCGGCACGGCCAGCCACTTGGGTAGGCTGAAAAGTGACGCCCCGCACGCATTTTTGTTGCAGCGCAAACTCCGTGATGGCCCCGATTTCGTCGTCGTTCAACCCTTTTTGCAGCGTGACCACGAGGGTGGTCGAGAGGTTCACCCGATTGAGGTTTTCGAGTGCTTTCTCCCTGATTTTCAACAAGTTCTGACCACGCAGACACTCCAGCGCCGAGGCTTTGAACGAGTCAAATTGAAGGTAAATCTCAAAATCGGGCATGTAATCAGCCAGCCGCTCCGCAAAGCCGGGGTCGTTGGCGATGCGCAGCCCATTGGTGTTCAGCATCAGGTGCTTGATGGGGCGCCGTTTGGCAGCATCGAGGATTTCAAACAACTGCGGATGTATGGTCGGCTCCCCTCCGCTGATTTGCACCACATCCGGTTCGCCCTCGTTCTCCACGATGATATCGAGCATTCGCTCCACTTCCTCCAACGTTCGGTGCCGCCCGTGCGAGGGCGAACTTTCGGCATAGCAAATGGGGCAGGTGAGGTTGCAGCGGTCGGTGATTTCCACTACGGTGAGGCAGGAGTGCTGCTCGTGGTCGTTGCAGAGGCCGCAGTCGTAAGGGCAGCCGAGGTGTGTTTTGGTATTGAAACGGCGGGGGTACTCGCTCGGCTTATTGTAGTTGCGCTGGTTTTTGTAGTAGGCGATGTCGGTGGCGATGAGCACCCGCTGGCGGCCGTGCTCCGGGCAGCGTTTCAGCATAAAAACCTGCCCGTCTTCAAAGACGATTTTGGCATCCACCCGGCGCAGGCATTCCGGGCAAAGGGAGAGCGTAAAGTCGTAATAGGTGTATTTCGAGACGGGCATGAATTGGAATTTTCACCAAAGTTAATGGCTTTTCCGAATGCTGCTCAACCTAAAAAACAGCCAACCATAGTAGCCCAACCCCACCAAACAAGCCGCCTGAATCACCGTCAGCCCAAACCCGAAGCGCCAACCCGGCTGTATGAACCCCACTGCCAATCGCCAGCACAAATAGCTGACCATGAACAATTTGAATCGAGTGCCATTGGCCAGGGCCACTTTTTTTTCCACAAACCGAAGCGCCATCCAAAGCAGTGCGAGAAACCCGATTTCATAAAGCGCCGTGGGGTGCCTAGGTATGCCATCGCCGAGGTCGAGCGCCCAGGGCAGGTCGGTCGGATAGCCAAAGGTCGGTTCATTCACCCCCATTGTGAAGCAGCCGATACGCCCTAGTATCATGCCCAAAATAAGGGGATAGGTGAACAAATCGCCCGAAGACTGCCGCTCGCCGATGGCCCATTTGATGGCCTCCACGCCCGCCAGTCCGCCCAGCAGCCCGCCCACGATGGTCTTGCTTTGAAAAACATAATGCAGCGAATTGGCTTCGCTAAAGAAAACAGTAGGGTCTTCCAGTGCCCCCAGCAGCCGCGAGCCGAGCAGCGCACCACCCGCTGCCCCCACAAAGGCCCACATCCGGTTTTGCGTCGGCAAAGGGTCGGGCGTCCGTTGGCGCAGCCACAAAAAGTAGCGGTATCCCACGAAGAAAGCCAATATTTCAAAGACGAAGTGCAGGTTCAGGTGCAGCGGTCCGAGTGTGATTTCAATTGGGAAATTCATGTTTTGGCGGCAAATCAATGCAATAATAGGGAGCTAAAATACATCATAGTCCTTTTTAATTTGAGTTTTGCCCCAAAGTGCTGGTAATTCGGATGGATGGATTGGCCGTGTTCTTGGGGTACAACTGCGAATGAATTTTCAAAGCTTGCAAATCAGATATGGAGAAGCCGATTATAGTCGCTGCTACAACAACGCTTAATGCGGGCTGTAATGGTTTCATCAGTGCGCCCTTCAATTCACGTATTCTGATTGTATGATAGGGCCTTCATTTTCATGTTCACAACAAGCAATGACGCATTTAATGAGCCCCTTTAATTTCTCCCGTTTTTCCAACCGCTTCTGCTTTTCCCGGAAAAAAAATGCTTGGTAGGCCAAGTCCACGCTCACTTGGTTTTCCTTGGAATACTGGTCGAAAAGGGACAACGTTTTTTGAAGCTCCAGTTCGGTGGTTGGATTGGGCGTTAGTTTCAATTGCGCAGCACCGGTGGTGAACTCCTCAATGGCGAGGTAGGGCACCTCCTTTTTATAGCCGACTGTAATAGCGATAGCCCGAGCCTGCTTGGGCATGTTCATCAATCGTTCATCAGCATTGCCCACATGGAAAACCCGTTGGTCGGAGGAGTTCAGGCGGTAAAGACTCTTGATGGAAGAATAGACCACATAAGTGTGTACCCGGTCGAAACTAGGCCCCGTTTCCACTAAAACCTCCAATTGTTGCGGCCCCCAAGTCTTGGGCACGGTGCCTTCGTCAACATTTATCCAGCCATTTCCTGACCATTCAAAACCATAGCTCGACATCCGGTGCTGCTCCCTTTTCCAAAGGATTTCCTTGTATTCAGTGGCCATTTTTTTGGCTGCTGGCGAGCCTTCCCGCCAGGCTTTCAGCGCTTCTTTTTGCTTGGCTTCCAATTCGGATTGTACTGCCTTCAACTGTTTTTCATAATGCCCCCTCAACAGTTCCGCATAAATATTGCCGTCCTTGATTTTGGTCAGGCGCTGGTGGGACATGGCCCTGAATTCCTCGGCAACGTGCTCCATTTCACTCGTCCGGTGGAAGGGTAGGATGTCTTGTGTGCCATGAACTTCTTCTGAACTTGGCAAAGCCATGATTGCATCGGCGGCCATGCTGTCAAGCTCCCAAAGGTTGCGGTCGAGGTTTTTCACATAAGCCTCCAAAACGGAAATATGGCAAGTCTGGTGAATCAATTTCATGCGTGCCTCAAACTCACGGGTGGCGAGCAAGCTGTTTTGGTAATCCTCCGACCAAATCACTTTCACGCTGGCTGGGTCTATGCCACATTCAGGCATTTCCACGGCTGCGGAGTCGGTCGGGCTATCTTGCCTTGGTTGCACCTCGTACGAGTCATCCGTGTATTTCCCATCCACGATTTGCTTGTGTTTGTTGTGGTGGGGTTCATTGTATTCGGGCATTTCTTCATCCAGTGCCTGCATCAATTGTTTAAGGGTGCTAAAATTAAAGCTGAAATAAAGGCTGTCTGTAAATGCCTTGTCCGCCAGTTCATGCCCATTGAAGGGCAGGATGGCGGCGACCGTGGCCTCAAAGTTTTTAGGATAAAAATCAAGCGACTTAATGTCCACGGGCACCAAGTAGTTTTCGATTTCCTTCGGTTCTACCCAATCCATATTGCCGTTTTCGTCCCGCACGCCCCGGTAGGCCATCATGCCCGGCTGGCGCTCATTGGTAGGTATTTCGATATAAACGGGCTTGTCTTTGTTCACGTAGAGTTGCTCGCCATCCGCAGTGGTGGCGTTGAAATATACCATGCCATCCGTCACCAGCGGCTTGCCGCCCGATGTGGTGGTGAGGTTCGAGCGCAGCATATCCGACAGTTGCAGGGCCTCGGCCAGTTCTATCTTCGCTGGCCCTTCATAGACCCTGCCCCTGCCATCGGTGAGGCAGCCCTTGGGCAAAGCGATGCGGGTACCGCCCGTGCCCATCACCACGTTGTCGGTCTCGGCAGCCACCTCAAAGAACTGGCTCGGTACCATCGTGGAGCGGAAGGGGTCGTTGGGGTGCATTTTTTCGGTCTTGTCTTGGCGGGTGGGCGTCGTGCTGCATTGGCTCAAAAAAAGGCAGGCCAAGGCCAAGATGGCACCATGAATCAATGTTTGGAATTTTTTCATAAAGGAGCATTTAGGTTGGTAAACAGGTGTAAAGATGAGGAATGGGTTGGTTTTGGTGGGTGGTGGATTTTGAACAGGCAAATATCAGCTTGGTTAAAGAAAACGCTGGGTTTTCGTGGACTTCTACTGCAGTCATAAAAGTTGCAAACTTTCAAGAAAGACTTTTTGTGCGGGGGATAGTTGAACGTACTGCTGACGTTTCTGCACTGACTTTACAACCTTATATATTTGCCAAAGAAAGTTAACTTGCCTTGGGCAAAATCATTTTTACATGCGGCATATTTCCTTAATCCTTTGTCTGTTGGGTTGCGCCTATATTGGCCATTCCCAAAAACACGACCATCATTGGGTGCTTGGACAGGAAACCTATGAGCCGATGCCGATATTTGGTGGCACTGACCTGATATTCGGCGAAGACTCGGTCACCTCCGAAATGGTGACAAGGGATATTTGGTTTGAGTTTACCAATGCCTCCATCTGCGACCGGGGGGGCAACCTGATGTTCGCCACAAATGGTATCCGAATCATCGGCAACGACCAGCAGTTGATTGAGAACGGGGACAGCATCAATGCCGGGGATGTGCACGACGATTTTGTTGATTATGGCTACCCATGTGCTCAAAGCGCCATCATACTGCCCTCCAGTACGAGGGACAGCCTGTTCTTCCTGTTCCACATGCGGGCCACCACCTCCGGCATGGGCATCTGCGACCGAATGCAGAAGACACTGGTGGACATGCGGCTGAACGGCGGCAAGGGCAGGGTGGTGTACAAGAACGAAATCATCAAGGAGCACAACTTCGCATACGGCAAGATAACGGCCACCAAGCACGGCAACGGCAGGGACTGGTGGGTGGTGCAGCCCGAAAAGAGCACCAACGGTTATTTCAAGGTGCTGTTCGCAAGGGATTCCGTGCTGGAGATACAGGAACAGAAAATAGGGCCAGTTATCACTTTATCCGATTCAAGAGGACAAAGCGTGTTCTCACCCGATGGCTCGAAGTACGCCCGCTACGACCACGACAACGACCTGAACATCTTTGGCTTTGACCGCTGCTCGGGAGAACTGAGCGACCCCGTGCACGTTGCCATCACCGATGCCTCGGACACCACCTTTGCGTATGGTGGCCTTGCTTTCTCCCCAAATTCGAGGTTCCTCTACGTGTCCGCTTGGGACCGGGTTTACCAGTTTGATACCGAGGCAACCGACATCGCCGCCTCGAAGGTCGTCGTAGCAAGCTACGACGGGTTTGAATTGCCTTATCCCACCACTTTTTACTTAATGCAGTTGGGGCCGAACGGCAAGATTTACCTGAGTTCACCAAATCAAGTGAACATGTTGCACGTCATCAACTCACCGGATGAGCCGGGTTTGGCCTGTGATTTCCAGCAGCACGGGCTTATAACGCCTACTTATATTGTATTTGGGCTACCGCATTTTCCAAACTACAGACTGGGGGCGTTGGCGGGCAGTCCCTGCGATAGCTTAATATCCGAGGCCCATGAAAATGTTGAAACGCAGCTTCAAATCAAGGTCTTTCCTAACCCCGCCAGCGACGCCTTGACCATCATGCTGCCCAACGATTTTACAGAAGGTGACGATATTGTTCTTTTCAACCAGTTTGGCCAAGCTCTGCTGGTTTCCAAATCAACGGCGGGCAATGCCCAGTTTGAGCTTTCCTTGAAGAACATTCCGAATGGCGTTTATTTCTTAAAAGTTATGAATTTGAAAGGTCAAACCCTTTCAAGCAAAGTGACCATCAACCATTAATCCCTTTGATAATTATAAGTAGCCCAAGGCGTGATTGCCTTGGGCTACTGTTTTGTTGCCATGAAATTTCAACTCATACTCTTCTTGCTGCTTCATTGTTTTAGCTTGGCTTACGCCCAAAAACACGACCACCATTGGGTATTCGGACAGGAGACCTATGAGCCTAACCCAATATTCGGAGGCACAGACCTTACGTTCGGTGATGATTCAGTCACAGTGGAAATTGTTACAAGGGATATTTGGTTCAGGTTCACCAATGCTTCCATCTGTGATGTTGAAGGGAACCTAATGTTTGCCACAAACGGTATCCGAATCATCGGCAACGACCAGCAGTTGATTGAGAATGGGGATAGTATCAACCCTGGCGAGGTACACGACCAGTTCATAGATTATGGCTACCCTTGCGCCCAAGGCGTCGTTGTATTGCCATCTAGCACGAGGGACAGCCTCTTCTTCCTGTTCCACATGCGGGCCATTAACTCCGGCATGGGCATTTGTGACCGACTGCAGAAGACAGTGGTGGACATGCGGCTGAATGGTGGTAAGGGCAGGGTAATTAGCAAGAACGAAATCATCAAGGAGCACAATTTCGCATTGGGTAAGATAACAGCTACCAAGCACGGCAACGGCAGGGACTGGTGGGTGGTGCAGCCTGACAAGGCCACCAACGGCTATTTCAAGGTGCTGTTCCAACGGGATTCAGTCTGGGATTTGCAAGAGCAGAACATAGGGCCAGTCTATGATTTAGACGACACGAGAGGCCAAAGCGTTTTTTCACCCGATGGCTCGAAGTACGCCCGCTACGACCTTGTCAACGACCTGAATATTTTTGATTTTGACCGTTGCACAGGCGAATTGAGCAACCCATTACATGTGACTATTACTGATGCTTCTGACACCACCTTGGTGGCAGGAGGTCTAGCTTATTCACCTAATTCAAGGTTCTTGTATGTGTCTTCATGGGACCGGGTTTACCAGTTCGATACTGAAGCAAGCGATATAGCAGCCTCAAAGGTCGTTGTGGCAATATATGATGGATTTCAATTGCCGTACCCCACCACTTTTTATATGGCGCAGTTGGCACCCAATGGCAAGATTTACCTGAGCGCGCATAACCAAGTGAACATGCTTCACGTCATCAACTCACCGGATGAACCGGGCCTCGCCTGTGATTTTCAGCAGCATGGGCTTATAACGCCTACTTATATTGTATTTGGGCTACCGCATTTTCCAAACTACAGACTGGGGCCATTGGCGGGTAGCCCCTGCGATAGCTTATTGTCGGCTGAGGTACAATCGCTTTCTGGACTGCTCGGTGTGAAGGTATTTCCTAACCCCGCCAGTGAGGTCATCCATATCGAGACGGCCAGCAGTGCTATGCCTTTTGAGGCAAGCATTCATGATGCCACTGGTAGGCTGCTCGGTGTTTATCCTAGTGATGAAAGCGGGAAACTGTCTTTAGGGGTCGGAGGCTTTCAGTCAGGCATGTACTATCTCACGTTAAAGTTCCAAGATGGGCAGCTTGGGTATGAAAAGATTTTTGTGCTGCATTGAACTAGCTTTCCCGAAGGAACTTTTTAAAACCTATCTGCGTACCTTGCCCCAAATCTTTTACGCATGCTCCTAAGCATCTCGACCACTTACCAACCTGCTACCGACCTCGGCTATTTGCTCGGCAAGCACCCCGGCCGCTTCCAATCAAAGGAACTGCCGTTCGGCAATGCCCATGTCTTTTTCCCGGAAGCCTCCGACAAGGTTTGTACCGCTAGTTTGTTGCTGGAATTGAATCCTGTTGAACTGCTCAAGTCTGGCAGCAACAATTTCGATGGCGGCTTCCAATTGGAGCATTTCGTTAATGACCGTCCCTATGTGGCCTCTTCTTTTTTGACGACGGCCATCTCAAAGGTCTTTGGCAGCGCCCTCAACGGCAACTGCAAGGAACGGCCCGAACTGGCCGAAACACCAATCCCGCTCGTGGCTGAGTTGCCTTGTTTGCCCGTCCGTGGTGGTGAGGCCGTGTTACGCCGCTTTTTTGAACCATTGGGTTATGAAGTGGAGGCAACACAGCACCCGCTTGATGAGCAGTTTCCCAATTGGGGCAGCAGCGCCTATTTCTCGGTTCGGCTGCGCCAAAATATCCAGCTTCAGCACTTGCTTTCGCATTTGTTTGTGCTGATACCTGCGCTTGACCACAACAAGCACTACTACATGGGGAAAGAGGAAATCGAAAAGCTGCTCGAAAAAGGCGGCGATTGGTTGAAGCAGCACCCTGAACAGGAGTTCATAACCCGGCGCTACTTGAAAAACCGGGGCGCCTTGGCAAAAGAAGCCCTTAGCCGCCTCGTCGTAGAGGATGAACAAGCCGAAGAGGAAGAAACTGTGGACATGAAGGAGCGGGTTGAAAAAACCAAACTCCACGACATCAGACTGCGGGCAGTTGTTGAGCAATTGAAAGCATCCGGTGCCCGCTCGGTGCTCGACCTTGGCTGTGGGGAGGGCAAATTGATTCGACTCTTGATGCCGCATGGCCAATTCGATAAAATCAGGGGAATGGACATTTCCTTGCGGACGCTCCAAATTGCGCAGCGACGCCTCAACCTCAGCGATGCCTCGCCTGCCATGAAAGAACGGATTGCACTTTTCCAAGGGTCGCTAACCTACCGGGATGCCCGTTTGGATGGCTTCGATGCTGCTGCTTTGGTGGAGGTCATCGAGCACTTGGACGAAGCCCGTTTGGATGCTTTGCAAAAAGTGCTGTTTGGCCATGCACGCCCTAGTACCGTGGTCATCACCACGCCCAACGGCGAGTACAACGTGCTTTTTGAGGGCATGCCCGAAGGCAAGTTCCGCCATTCCGACCACCGCTTTGAATGGACACGGAGCCAGTTCCGGGCTTGGTGCGACAAGGTTTGCGAAGCACATGGCTACCAAGCCGAGGTGCTGCCCTTGGGCGACGAGGACGAAACCCACGGGGCACCAAGCCAAATGGCCGTGTTCCAAAGGGTGTAAGCCTGAGTCCATCCATCATTTACCATTCATCAATTATCATTCGAACAAGGTGCAAATCCAAATACCTGAACTCTCCCTCATCGCCCTCGTTGGCCCTTCCGGGGCTGGCAAAAGCAGCTTCGCAAAACGGCATTTCCTGCCCACGGAGGTGGTGTCTAGCGATTATTGCCGGGCGCTCGTCAGCGATGACGAACTGAACCAATCCGTTTCCAGCGAGGCTTTCGACCTTTTGCATTATATCATTGCGAAGCGCCTAAAATTAGGCAAACTCGCCGTGGTGGATGCCACCAATGTGCAGGCCGAGGCCCGCAAATCCTTGATTGCCTTGGCCAAGGAACACCATGTGCTTCCCGTGGCCATCGTGCTCGATTTGCCGCTTCGCACCTGCATTGACCGCAATGCCGCCCGCACCGACCGGAATATCAGTGGCAAGGTCATACAGCACCAGCACCGGGAAATGCGAGGCATCATTGCACGTTTGAAAAAAGAAGGTTTCCGGCAAATTTTTGTGCTGCGCAATGCGGAAGAAGTGGAAGCGGTGGCCGTCAGCCGCACTAAAATGTGGAATGATAAAAAGCACGAATCTGGCCCATTTGACATTATTGGGGACGTACACGGCTGTTTCCTCGAACTCAAAGAACTACTCGGAAAACTTGGCTACAAAGTCACGAAGCACAAGGAGCGCAACCTGTTCGATAAGCATTTTGGTTACTCCGTAACGCCGCCGATAGGCTCCAACCGGAAGGTCGTTTTCGTCGGTGATTTTGTGGACCGTGGCCCGGCTTCCAACGAAGTGCTGCGCTTGGTGATGAGCATGGCCAAGCAAGGCACTGCTATTTGTGTGCCCGGCAACCACGACGACAAATTGAACCGCAAAATCGGGGGGAGTGACGTGCAAATGCGACACGGCCTGGAGCAGACTTGGCAACAATTGGCCACAGAACCGCCTGAATTCTTGAAAGAAGTGCGCAAATTTTTGGAGGCTTTGATTAGCCATTATGTCTTCGACAATGGGCGTTTGGTGGTTGCCCATGCGGGTCTTCGGGAAGAAATGCAAGGAAGGGCCTCTGCCGAAGTGCGTTCTTTTTGTCTGTATGGTGAAACCACGGGCGAGGCGGATGAATTTGGCCTGCCCGTCCGCTACAATTGGGCAAAGGAATACCGTGGCCGAGCGGTGGTCGTGTATGGCCATACGCCCGTTCTGCAACCTGAATGGCTCAACAACACGATTGACATAGACACGGGTTGTGTCTTTGGTGGACAATTGACGGCACTTCGCTACCCAGAACGGGAACTGGTTTCCGTGCCGGCAAAAGAGGTTTACTACGAACCAACTCGCCCATTTGAGGCGCAGGCTCCTTTATTGTCCTTGCAACAGGAAAATGACGACCTGCTGCACCTAGAGGACGTGTTGGGGAAGCGCCATATCAGCACCCGACTCATAAAAAACGTGCTTATTCGGGAAGAAAATGCCACGGCTGCCTTGGAAGTGATGTCCCGGTTTGCCATTAATCCCAAGTGGTTGGTCTATCTGCCGCCTACGATGTCTCCGGGAGAAACAAGCGTCCAACCTGACCACCTGGAGCGCCCAGAGGAGGTGTTTGATTATTTTAAAAAAATCGGCATTCGACAGGTCATTTGCGAAGAAAAACACATGGGTAGCCGTGCTGTTGTGGCCATTTGCAAAGATGAAGCCGCAGCTTTGGGGCGGTTTGGCGTTCAAAACGAGGGCATAGGCAAGGTGTGGACTCGCACGGGGCGTTCCTTTTTCCCAGAAGACAATGCACTGGAATCTGCTTTCTTGCAACGATTTTGCAAAGCACTCAGCAATGCGGACTTTTGGGAAAAACACCAAACTGAGTGGGCGCTTTTCGATTGCGAACTAATGCCATGGTCGGCCAAGGCGCAAGGCCTTATTACGAACCAGTATGCGGCAGTCGGAGCATCTGCCAAGGCGGCGCTACCAGCGGTTTTGTCGGCCATGAAAGCGGCTGAAGCCCGGGGCGTTGAAATGAACGGTTTTGTCAACTCCTACGGCGAACGGCTGGCAATGGCCGGGCAATTCGTTGAATCTTATCGCCGCTATTGCTGGGAGGTAGCCTCCCTTGATGACTACCGCCTTGCGCCATTCCACCTGCTGGCAACAGAGGACAAGGCGCATTTCGACAAAAATCACGTCTGGCACATGGAAGAAATCCATGCTATTTGCAATCAAGACCCTGGTTTTCTGTTGGCCACGCCCTACCGTTTGGTAGATTTCGAAGCCCCTGAAACGGTAACGGCAGCTATTGAATGGTGGGAGGCACTTACAGCAAATGGTGGGGAAGGTATGGTGGTTAAACCTTTGGATTTTATTGCAAACAGGGAGTCTGAAAAACTGGTGCAACCAGCCTTGAAATGCCGTGGACGTGAGTACTTGCGCATTATTTATGGCCCAGAATACACGCTGCCACGCAACCTTTCCTTGCTCAAAAAGCGAAGCCTTGGACAAAAGCGGAGCATGGCTTCACGGGAGTTTGCACTAGGGGTTGAGGCATTGGAGCGCTTCGTTCAGAAAGAACCGCTGCGTCGGGTGCATGAATGCGTTTTTGGGGTTTTAGCGATGGAGACGGAGGGGGTAGATCCGAGGTTGTGATTTTTTTTCAAATTAAAAAAAAATCCCAAATCACCCCCTCCGGCACAAAACTTGCTGTCAGTCCCGCACATTATTATCCCATGGGCTGACAGCCCCGTATCCTACCATTTTTGCAGACAATCAGAATTTTACCCATCGGTAAAAAGCTAAACTGTGGCTTGCCGAAGGCACAACTTCAAAGGTTTTTCAACAAAAACGAGTACATCCACACACCGTACACCAACTGGCGCAGTCGTTGGCACTGCTTGCTATGTGGCACACCGTCCACCGTAAGCCGTCCACCGTCCACCGTTCAACGTTTGAATGAAAAACCTCCTACACTTACTGACACTTTTTGCCTGTGCAACGGCCACCACGGTTTTTGGCCAGATAGAACTGAAACTGGAACTGCAACCGGATGGCAGCTACACCGCCATTGCCCGCTCCCAATCCGACCTGTTGCCCCCGCTCGACCATATCACCCATGCCGCTAAACTGGTCGTCACCGTACCGACTGGAGGCTTTGAACTGGCGGCGCTCTCCAGCCATGCCGGGCAGTGGCAAATGACCAGCCTCGTGCAGCGCCCCATCGAAAACCCCAGCGTGGACTATGCCGTTTTTACCCTTTCCGCTGCCACGGATGCCATCAGCTACCCCGCTGGCCAAGCGGTTCGACTCTTCTCCTTTCGGAATGCGCTGGGCTGCACGGGCTTGCTCGACATCATGCACCCTACCAACGACCCCTTTCTGCCACCCAACTCACTCGGCCTGCCCGTTTTCAACGAGTTTATCGTGGAGGGTGCTGGGCAAGGCAATGCCGTGGCTGGGCGCTATGATGCTGGCCAAGCCAATTGCTTTTCGGCGGCTAACTGCTTGATTACCTGCGAGTTGGAACTGCTTTCCGATAGCCTGTACCAGGTTTCGCTTGCCACCGACGCTGCTTTTTCAGCGCCGGGGCCGCTCCGTTACCTACAGGTTTCGTTGCGGGTACCGACCAATTTTTTCCAGATTTACAACCTCACCAACCTCTTGCCCGGCCAGTTTTCCTTCGGGAACACCTCCCGCCAGGATGCCCCCGTGGAGGACGATGCGCACGATTTCATCACCTTCCGGATGCTGTCCACGGGGTCTGCCACCCAGCTTTTGCCCGGCATCCGCACGCCCATTTTTCGCTTCGCAAACCGGGGGAGTTGCCAAGGTGACTCCATTTACTTGGTGAAAAACAATGATGCCTTCCTGCCGCCCAATTCGCAATCGGCCAGCCTCGGTCATGTTTTGCGCTTTGGCGACAGCCCAGAAAACACCCCGATTTGCCCCGGCGCAATGGCCGCTGCGCCCTGCGTTGGCTGCCTTTTCACCGATGGCTTGGTGAAACTGGACAGCGTGCAAACCGCCAACCCCATCGTCTGCCTCGGCGGCATGAATGGCACTTTGCGGCTCTTCGCCCACGGCGCTCCCAACCTCGAATACAGCGTGGACGGCGGCCAAAACTGGTCGAGCAGCCCCTATTTCTCTGGACTTGGTGTCGGCAGCTACCAGCCGCAAGTGCGGGGCATTCGCTTTGGCTGCTTAGCCACGGCCATTGGCCCGCCCGTCGAATTGCAGCCCGGCACCAATTTGGAGGTAAAGCTCGAAGCGCCTGCAACGGCTTGCGAAGGCGAAGATGTCCAACTCAAAATTATGGCGCCAAGCCCCTTGCCCGCCAATGCCTCGCTATTATGGTCGGGGCCGCAGGGCTTCAATCCGACCTTCGCCGACCCTGTTGTTTTTGATGTAAACAATTATCAATCAGGTGATTATACGCTTTTGCTCACCGCTCCCGGCTGCGACCCCGCATCGGCTTCGACGCATTTGCAGGTGAATGCATTGCCTGCCGTGCCCGAACTTTTGACCAATGGCGCTATCTGTTTTGGTGACAAAATCATACTGCAAACCACCGCCCAATCCACCGTTTTCGACTGGTACGGGCCGCTGGGTGGCATCCTCCCGGCGCTCAGCACCACCGACAGTTTGGTCTATATTGATCAGACGATGGACCTTTATACCTCCGGCAATTGGCAGCTCCAAATCACCAACGAACACGGCTGCTCGGCCATGAGCGCCCCCGTGGCCACGCTCATCAAGCCCAGGCCGCAGGCGTTTGCCGAGACGAGCGGCCCCACTTGCCTTGGCGGCGAGGCGCAATTGCTCTCCAATCCGCTGCCCGGTGCCACTTACGAATGGCGTCGGCAGGGTGAGGCTGCCTTGTTTTCAACGCAAGCCAACCCGCTGATAGACAATGTTTTAGCTCCGCAAACTTTCCAACTGCTCGTCTGGCAGGACGGCTGCGTTTCCAGCATTCCCGCCACTGCCACCATCTCCCTGAACGAACCGCCGAGCCTTGCTCCGCAACAACAATACACCCCTTCCACCGACTGTTCGCCGAAGCCGCTGAGCCTCTCCGCCAACGCTGACGGTATCGGGTTGAGCTACCTCTGGTCGGGGCCGAACGGGTTCACCTCGCAGGCGGCCAACCCCGTCATTGCGGCAGCAAACAGCAGTGCCAACGGCAGCTACACGGTGCAGGTGAGCAATGTTTTCGGCTGCTCCGCAACGGAGGCCGTGCTGGTGGCGGGCATCCCCGATGCCGTGGCACAGCCCCAAGTGCAAAGCACCGGGCCCGCCTGTCCCGGCGATGATTTGACGCTGTCCGTGCAGCCCTACGCTGGCTCGCAGGTGAGCTACCAATGGTACAAAGGCACGACGCCATTGTTTGCCCAGACTTCCAATACCTTGATTTTCAACGGAATACAACCAGTTGCTGAAGGCAATTACAAGCTGCGGGCAACGGTGAACGGCTGCGTGGTCGAGTCCGCCAACTATGCAGTGGACGTGCTGGACAAGCCGCAGCCCAACCCCGATTTTTACCTCAGCCAACCTTGCGAGGGCGGTACTTTGCAGTTTTACAGCAACCTGAATGGCATCGCCGATTGGCACTGGACAGGGCCGGGCGGCTTCGATTCCGACTCGCCGACCCCGGTCATTTACCAAACGGACATCGCTACCATCGGTGCTTATCAAATCACGGTGACGGGCAATAATGGCTGTGAAGCAACAGCTAGTTTGGTCGTGGATGGCATTTTGCCGCTGCCCGATGCGCCGCTGGTGGCCTCCAACAGCCCCGTTTGTCCCGGTGCCGACCTAGTGCTGACGGTGCAAAACCCCGTCAATTTCGGAACGGTGAGCTATGAATGGCTGAACGGCAGCGGCGACCCCGTCGGCACGGGCGAGGCGACGCTCACACTGCCCATCGGCGACCCGCTGGCAGTGCCGCCTTTTTTGGTGAAAACCATTGTGAACACCTGTCCGAGTGTGCTTTCGGCACCCGTCATGGTGGAGCAATTGGCGGCCCCGGTGGCCTTGGCCTGGAGCGGCGGGGCGGTCTGCGAGGGCGAAATGGCGCAGCTTTTTGCGGCCAGCCAAGTCGGTGTCAGCTACGAATGGCAGGTGGCCGGGCAGGTCGTTTCCCTCGAACAAAATCCGAGCTTGCCGTTGACGGATTCCACTGATTTTCAATTGGTTGTGAGGACAAATGGCTGCGCAAACGAAGCTGTTGCAACTACTTTCATTCCAGTGAACCCGTCCCCAATCATCGCCGATTTGACGGAGAATTTGACGGCCTGCGAGGGCAGCCCGGTCAACCTCAGCGCCTCGAACAGCTTGCCGATGACTGCGCCCGTTCAGTTCACTTGGGCTGGGCCGAATGGTTTTAATTTCACAAGTACGGCGGCAGCGGCAGGGCCGTTCCCGTTGGCTTTTTCGTCCATTGCGCCGCAAAATGAAGGCAGCTACACGCTCACGCTCACCAGCGCCGAGGGTTGTGTTTCAGCTCCGCAAAGCGTGGCCGTTGAGGTAGGTTCAATGCCAGCCACCCCGACCGTGACCGTGGCCGATGCGCAGCTTTGCGAAGGCGAAACCTTGCAACTCGACGCCACCCCAACTACTGGTTCGGCGGTCAGTTATGACTGGTCTTTCAATGGTCAATGGCTGGCCACAACGGCCAATCCAACCTACTTGGCTGCTGCTGCAACGCTCTC
>JADLHE010000536.1 GCA_020848965.1 Saprospiraceae bacterium | reverse complement strand
AGATTGGCAGTTATTACGATATAAAATAAAGCAGGGCAGCCGGGAAAACACCCGACTGCCCTGCTGTTATTTAGGTTCGATATTTTTTAAGGCTTGAGCTGCCTACGTGGGCGGCGGCGGTCGAAGCCAGAAATATAATTGCCTTGTTTGGGTGCCTTGCCGGGGCTGCAGTTCCATGCCTCGGTGGCATAAATGGAAGAGAAATAATACAGCGCCCTGTCTTTTGATGGGTCAAGGATGCTGATGTCCTGACCGGGGTTCGAGTTCAGCGAGTTGGGCATGATATTGAACGGGTCATCGTTCGGCATCAAATAAAGGTCATCTGGGCACTTGCCCTCTTTGGCAGCAAAGGTGAACAACAGCGTCTCTTCGCCGGTTTTGAAAGGCATGGGTGGGTCGGCTGTTTCCAAGCCAAAACTGATATAGTCCTTCGCTGGGTTTTCCTCTGGCGTGGCCACGTAGGCGTTTTGCACCCAAGTGCCGCTGTAAGATTTCAAGCCCGTAAACTGCATGCCCGGAGGCGCTACAAGGGTCACTTGGCCAGAGCCAATGATGAGATATTCCGATGGGTCAATGGATGCTTCGGGCCTGGCGAACACACCCCAAGCAAGGCTGTCCTGCAACCATTGCAGCTTGAACTGTATCTGTGAAAAAGCAGGTGTAGCTGAAAGGCAAAAAGCCAATAGCGCCATTTTGGCGAGTGATTTAATGGAAACCATGGTTACGAGAATTTAAAACTTGCGGGGGGAGGGAATTGGAATTGCTTTAACGGTAGGTAAAAGGCAAGTATAATGCCAAGCGTGCGGGGTATTGAGTTAGCACCCAATTTGCTCGACTTTAATGTTCAACAATAACCAAACATTAACTAATTTTAGCAAAACGATAAAAATTGAAGTGGCTTTTCCCCTGAACTGCAAAAGACCATCTCCGAACAAGCTTATCCAGTTGGAAAAGTACAAGGCAAAAGAATTTACGAAATTTTTGACAATAAATTTGTAGCTAAAAATTTTTGACAATAAATTTGTGGTCAAAATTATTTAACAACAAAAACATTGTCAAAATGAACACGAACTGGATAAGCCCGAAAATCATCATAGGCAACCACGCAACCGGGGAATACTACTTCCCCCGTCCACACCTTGAATCCTTAATCTGGGAGGAAATCGAAAAGGGGAATCACGTACTCATCGCAGCGCCCAGACGGGTGGGCAAGACTTCCGTCATGCTGGCCATGCGTGAAAATTGTCCCAAGGATACGCAATGCGAGTTCAGGGACATAGAAGGCGTGAAGTCGGATCAAGAGTTCTTCAAGGTCTTTTTCGAGTTGCTGCTGCAATGCCTTGGCAAATTTGACAAAGGGAAAAAATGGCTTACCGATTTCCTGAAAAGCATCAATATCGAGGAAGTCACCGCCGAAGGCGTCATTAAATTTGGCGAACGAAAAGAACTGAACTACGCCCATGAAATTCGGCAACTCCTGCCAAAACTGATGAGCAACGGCGTGAAAATCGTCCTCTGCCTCGACGAACTGCCTGAAGTGCTCGGCAACCTTCACAAAAAAGGACGCACTGACCAAGCCGAAAACATCCTTAGCCACCTGCGGGAATGGCGGCAGAACACCGACCACAAAGGCCATTTCAGCCTCGTGCTGGCGGGGTCGGTGGGCATCCACCACATCGTGAAAACCATCGGCGGCCGGTTCGCCGACATCAACGACCTGCGCACCATCCCTTTCGAGCCGCTCACCCATCAAGAAGCCTTGGAATACTTGGCTTGGGCAACTGATGGCGCCTCCGTCCAATACAGCCCCGAACTCAGCCGCTACCTGCTCAACAAGGTCAATTTCTTCATCCCGTTTTTCATCAACCTGCTCTTGGACGAAGTGGACAAGGTGGCAAGAAAGGACAATAACCCCATCCTTTCGTCCACGGATATTGACGCCGCCTTCGACCGGGTGGTGAAGAACAACGACCATTTCACCGATTGGAAGCACCGCCTCACCGAGTATTTCTCGAAAGAAGATGCCCGGTTCCTGAAAGAAGTGCTGGTGTTCATTGCCCACAAGGACGCCATCACCCTGCCGCAACTCTACGACCTCGCCCTAAAGCACAAGGTCGAAGACCAATATATGGAACTCATGGGCGGCCTCGAACGGGACGGCTACGTTCTCGAAAAATCGGGGCGCTACCAGTTCATTTCCCCATTCCTCCAAGCATTTTGGAAAAAAGACAACCCAATTTATGGCAACTGATTTCGACCACCGCACCAATCCCAATTGGTTCCTAGACCAGCTGACCTTCTACCAATCGGCCAACAGCAGCCCGGAGGCCATCAAGCGCAATTTCCTCGTCCGCATTGCGGAGTTCGAGGCCATCATTGAGCAGCTTCGCAATAAAAAATACCCCGACCCCGTGCAGCACGAACTGATTTTGGGGCGGCGGGGCAGTGGCAAGTCCACACTGCTGCGGCGGATACAAATTGAAATTGACGAAGACCCCGGCCTATCGGAAAAGTACATCGCCATCAACCTCGCAGAGGAGCAGGCCTCCATTTACCGCCTCTCCGACCTCTGGTTCGAGGTGCTGGAGGAGCTGATGATTCGGCTCGGCCAGCGCAAGCCGCTCGACAAGTTCAGTGACTTCCCTGACAACCAAGCCTATACCCGCTACCTCTATGCCCAAATCAACCAATTGCTGCTGGCCGCCAACAAAAAGGCCGTGCTGCTGCTCGACAACCTCGACCGAATCCTCGAAAACTTCAGCGACGACGCCAACCTGCTGCGTGAAACCCTGCTCAACCACAACGACCTCGCCATCATCGGCGGCAGCACCCGCATGGACGAGCATTTTTGGCGCTACGACAAGCCCTTCTACGAGTTCTTCCGGCGGCACCGCTTGCAAGGGCTGAGTTTCGGTGAAATACACGAACTGCTCAACCACTGGGCTGCCGAGATGAAACTGCCAGTGCTGCACGACTATGCCCTGCACAACCGGGGCAAGGTGGAGGCCATCCGCATCCTCACCGACGGGCTGCCCCGTGCCCTCCAGTTTTTTATCCAGATACTGCTGCACGACAGCGCCCTCTACGGCTTCGACTACCTGCGCAAAGTGATGGACCGGGCCACGCCCCTCTACCAAGAGCGCCTGAACAACCTTACCGCCCCGCAGCGCAAAATTGTGCAGGAAATGGCTTTTCATGGGGAAGCTATCTCGACAAAACTCCTCACTGAGAAATGCCGCATGGAAAGCAAGTTGATTTCCTCCTATCTGAAACAATTGGACGGGTTCGGCATCATCGAAACCATCCAAACGGGCAACAAAAACCACCTCTACCGCATCGCCGAGCGGTTCTTCAATATGTGGCTCATCGTCACGCAGGGCAACCCTGACCAGAAGCGGCGGGCAAAGTATTTGACGCTGTTTTTGGAGAGCTTTTACGATGGACATGAACTGGTGGAACTGGCGAAGGGGCATATCGAGAAGTTGAAAGCGGGGGAAATTGGGTTTGATAAGGCGATGGTGCTGAGCAAGGGGTTGGTGCATTCGAGGTTTATTGGGGTAAATGAACGAGACATTATTATAGAATTAACTCAACAGCTTAAAGGTTTTGACAGCCATTGGAATGAGCTTCCTAATAAATCAAAGGTAATTATCTCTGAGGTGGTTAAATTAATTCAAGAAGTCAAAATTATTGAAGCAATGGACAAACTTGAGGAAATTGAAAATGAAGCTGATGGATTTAAGTTTTCTGCAAAAGCAGTATGCCTTACACAATGCGGTAAAATTAAAGAAGCTATTCAATACTATGAGAAAGCCATTGAAAAAGACAGATTGGATGCTTGTAAAAATTTAGCAATTCTCTACGATCAAAAAGGTGATTTCATACAAGCAAAAAAATATTATGCTAAAGCGATAGAAAAAGGTGAAACTACATCTTTCAACAACCTCGCATTTATTTTCTTGCGAGAAGGGCGTGAAAAGTTAGCAGAAGAAATATTGATTAATTCGTTGGCTTTTGGCAATGATGGGGCAATGCTAAATTTAGCCTCAATTTATCATGCTCAAAACAGAAATCCAGAGTTTGCAAATTGGAATATTCAAAAATATCTTTCTATACATAATTCTGAAATACGAGCTCAAGAATTAGGAATAGTAATAAATATTTGGATAGGCCATACAACTAACCTGTTATTGCGCACAAGACGCTTGTTAATCGAAAATGATAAGAGAGACTTCTTCGCATTTATTTACAATATTTTAGGACACTCCCAAACCCACCTCGTCCTCTCCCTCTTCCACGACCCCGAACTCGGTAAAGACCTCATCGCCAAGTACGAGCTGCTGTACTATGCCACGCTCATCCTCGCTGGCGAGACGGGCGACAACCTGCTGCTGCGCATCCCGCCGGAGGTGATGCCCACTGTGGAGCAAATCGTGGCGGAGGTACGGGAGAAGCAGGCGTTCTATGCGCAGCCGCCTAAAGAGGATTGATGCACTACAACGACTCCAAAAACGCCACCAACGCCGCCCTGTCTTTTTTGCTCATTTGCTCAACGGCTTGGCGACTGGCCTCCGCCTCGCCACCATGCCAGAGCACGGCCTCCAACAACGAGCGGGCACGGCCATCGTGCAGGAAATCGGAATGGCCGCTGATGATGGGCGTCAGGCCGATGCCCCAAAGCGGCGGGGTGCGCCACTCACGGCCATCGGCGAGGTGGTCGGGACGGTGGTCGGCAAGGCCCTCGCCCATGTCGTGCAGGAGCAGGTCGGTATAGGGAAAAATGGTTTGATTGCTCAAAAAAGCATGGCCTTCGGGATGCTGGGCCGTGGTGAAGCTGGGCCGGTGGCAGCCATCGCAGCCTGCTTTTTGAAACAAAACCTGCCCCTTGCGCACTTGTTCAGCCTCCACATTGCGACGAGCAGGAACCCCCAATGACTGACTGTAAAATGCAGCAGCCAAAAGGGTACTGGCCGTTATTTCAGGGTCGTCAGCCGTATCATCGCAGCCGGGTTGGCCTTCACAACTTTCAGCGGGGAAGAGCGGCGAAGTAACGCCCATATCGTTCACGAAAGCGGCGGCGGTTTGCTGGTAGAGGCTGGGCTGGGCGGCTTTCCAACCGAAGCGACCCAACGCAATTTGCTGTTTTTGAAGGTCAAAAGCATAGTTGGGCTTGCCGGAAATGCCGTCGCCATCCACATCATTTTCATCGGAAAACGATAAAATATCGCTTTCAGCAATTGCCTCCAACAAGCCCAAGCCAATCACGGGCGGTGCCATGCGGGGCGAGATGAGCAGGTCATTGGGCAGTGGGCCGTTATTGGGATTTTGCAGCGAAAACACTGGTTTGCGAAGCATCACCTGCTCACCACCCGATAGCTCCCGCAGGGTTTCTACGAAATCAAAAATCACCGCCGCTTCTGGCTGGGTATCATAAATCGCACGCTGCTGCAACTGCCCACCATAGCCCGGCACGGCCAGCGGCTCCCCGTGCGACCCAGCGCCGGGTATGCTGATGCGGAGCAATAGGCCACCTAGGTCATCACCCGTATCCGGGAAGGGCGACCGACCGTTTTTACCATGACAAGCGGCACAGGAGGTATGGTTGAAATACGGCCCCAAACCGGGATTCACTACAGCGGGTGCGGTAACGAAAGTACCTTCAAAAGCTACATTTCCGGCCCTGTGCAGGCTGTCTTCCGTGGCGTTCAGATTGGCGGCTGGCTGCTCGAACAAGGTGCTGAAGGTGCCGAACACAGTCGTTGCACCACCCGCTTTTATTTCTTCATCGGAAATGGTGGGCAGCGGTTCGTCCTCGTTTTTACAGGATAAAAAAACAAGCAGCAAGCATAGGAGCGAAAGGGTTGATTTCATGGTTAAACTGTTTTCATTTTAAAGGTTGGACACCACGGGAAGCACCTCGCCTTGTAGCGTAGCGAGCAGGTCACGCACCGCTTGCTGTGCAGCTTGCACGGTGCTTGGGCTATTGAAAACGGCGGAGGTAAAAGTACCTTCGATGCCTTCGATGGCGGCTATTGCTGCGTCAATTTGGCTGCGAACCTTGGCGTCGAGGACGGCATCTTTGTCGAAAATCAAGTCGGCAATGCCCTTTCCGGCGGCATTTTCATAGACTCCGAACCAAATATTGCGGATGCTGCGGATATTGTCTGCGAAATCGGCTTTGGAATTGGCACTGAAACGGCTTTCCTCCAAAGCGAGGTTTTGCTGCGCAAATGGCTCGTTGATTTTACCATTGGCCACTTCGTCGGCAATTCCCACGATGCCGTTCACGATTTCCTCTATGACAGCTTTTTGCGAAGGATAAACACTGGCTGCCGTGCCCGTTCCAGCCTCTTTGAAGTTTTTCACAAAATTGCCGCCACTCGGAATCCAGCCTTCATAGAGCTTGGCGGTCGTGAGTTTCAAACTTTCGCCGCAGGCGCCGAGGTATTCAAATTGGCGCACGGTGAAATCGGTAACCAGTTTTGTACCATCCTCCCCGAAAAGCAGGTATTCGATGGTATGAAAACCCCGGAGCGTGCCGTCCAAGCCATCCACATAGTCAACGGTGAGGTTGTTATTGCTGTTCAGCACATTTTCGAGGTCGGTTACGTTGACGGGCCATGAATCCATCGCTGGGTCAAGCCCCTTTGTGTCCACTGGGCCATAGAGGAAGCCCTCGCTCAGCTCCCAAGGCCGACGGGCATCCCGCCAAGCCTGTCGAGCAGCTTCAAGGGTTTGCGCTGTTTGGTCTGCTTTTAATGCGCTTAAAGCACTGAGCAGGACATCCGCTTTTGCATCTAAATCAGCATAGGTGGCAATAATCACATTATCGGATATATTGTCAATAATGGCCGTGAACTCGTTGGTGGTGATGGTGGTGCCACCATCATCGTCGGAACAGCCTAAAATACTGGCAATAAGGATTAAAAGAAAAGTCGGGAGAAATTTAAATTGCATGGTTGGTGATTTTATGAAAGGTGATTATGGTTGATGCGGTTGATGAGGTTGATATGGATTGATTAAAAATGTCATATGGGAATATCAACCTAATAAACCCATATTAACTTTATCAACACATACCCACCCATTCATGTCAATGAAAATCAAATGCCAGGCCCAGCACTGCCGTTCGTTCCAAGGTTCCGCCGTTGACGCTGGTCGGGGCGGGTGCGCCTACTTTGCGCAGCGAATACTGGAATTTCAGGTGAACGTCGTGCAGCATTTGGTACACCAGCCCGGCTGAAATGGATTTGCGCTCCCAGCGGGGATTGTTGAACACCACGCCCTCGGTGTCCTGCATGGTGTCGTAGTAATCGGCACGCAGGTAGGCCACCAAGCTGGACTGTTCGCCGGGGGCCAGCACCGACTCGTGCCGCAGAAACTCGCCACCCAGCTCCGCAAAACCTGCCAATGACGCCGCCCCGACGGGTGTTCGCTTCACGTTGAGGTTGTTGGATAGGTTGCGGTTTTGGTTGGTGACGGCCTCCGAATTTTCGAGGTGGCCATAAATGGCCAATGCGTTCAGGTAGCACCGACCGAGGCGCAAGGCGGCATGGCCCTCGACGAGGAAAATCGGTGCATCCACTTTGAGGTCGGGTTTGGGGCGGTTGCCGGTGGTATTGCCGAAGTAGGCAGAAGCGCCAACGAGGTTGCCCCGGAAACGAAAATCGGTGCGGGCTGCGAGTGCGAAATTTTCGGCATTGGCCATTTCAAAGCGGCGCTGATTGCCCCGTTTTATCCAGTTGGCGGAGTTGAAGGCGGCGTTGTCGAGGCCATTCACGAAGGCGGCATAAAAATGCAAGGTATTGGTTCCCAATAATTTATAGCTTGAAAAAGCCAAGCCGTTTTCAGTCCAATTATTGGGTAGAATGGCCGCTTCTGCCTCCGAGCGCATGGCCGTTCGGTAGTCGGTCGGCTCGCCTTTGCTGGCATCGAACCAGAGGGAGAAAGGCACCTTTACCCGCCCTGCTTGTAGGCTCCATTTTTTGGCGATAAACTCCAGGTTCATTTGCTCCACCCATACCTCGCCGCCTTTGGACACATCGAACTCAAATTCGCCAAACTCTTCGAAACGGTCGAATTCTACGCCCACACCCGTGCCGCCATGCTCAAATTCAATTTCCGTGTTGAAACGCAGCCGTTTTGAGCGTTGGTAGCTGAACTCGAAAACGAGCATTTCGTTGTCAATGGCATTGCGCTTCACGGTGTCGGTTTGCCAATCGAAATTGAAATAATTGATGGCCCCATAAATCTCCAAACTGCTGTTTTTCAGCAACTTGGAATAAATGGTGCTGTCCTGTTGCGCCAGCAAAACCCATTGCGGCAGCAACAATGCGAGCAAAACAAATTTGTATTTCCTTCTTCTCAAAACAAGTGTTTTTTACCTTTCGGCTGGAACGACCAATCACTATCTTGATTTGGTCTAAATTAAGGCACAAAAGTAGCGGGCTGGATAAAGCTTGGCAATCGCTTAAAATCAGGTGGGGTTACAGCTTATTTGTGAGGCAAACTACCTAAAATTAGGTAAGAAAAGGATGTCAATTAGGGAGGTTGTTCGCCGTTTCAACGAAAACAATTGATATGATGGAACATAAATTCTTGGACAGCCCAGACATTGGCAAACTGCTGCTGCGGGTCGGTGTGGGCTTGGTGCTCTTCCTCCACGGCTTGGGCACGGTGGAAAGCGGACTCGGCGGCACGGTGGAGATGGTGGCCAATAATGGGTTTCCCGGCTGGTTGGCCTATGGCACTTATATTGGTGAGTTCGTAGCGCCGCTATTGGTTTTGCTGGGCAAATGGAGCCGCCCGGCGGCATTCATCATGGCCTTGAACATGCTGCTGACCGTGGTGGTAGCTCACCGGGACATTGCTTTTGCCCGCAACGATTTCGGCGGTTGGCAAATAGAGCTGAACGCTTTGCTCATGCTGGGCGCATTGGCGGTGGCCATGCTGGGTGCAGGCCGTTTCAGCCTGTCGAGGGGCGATGGCCGTTGGGATTGACCAAGGCCGGTCAACCTTTCTTTTTCCCGGCCAAACGCAGCAGTTCTGCGTCCACCATCTCCACTTTCTTTTTCAGGAAATCCAGTTCCTTGCGGAATTTGGCGTTCTCTGCCCGTTCGTTTTCCGCAGCTTCCCGCTCGGCCTCCAATGATTTGCGCAGGTTGACCAATTCCGACATCAGGTCGGACAAGGCATTGTCGGGCATGGGAGCTGCAACCGATTTGGCATAAACCGCCTTCTGTTCTGGGTCCCGCAGCACGCCAGCATTGGCATCCAGCATCTCCACCGTTAGCACATCTCTGACGATGCGGTTCATAGGAAGCCCAGATAGGTCTTCCAGCAACATCAATGCCTTTACGTTTGGTTCGCTATTGCCAGTTTCCCATTTCCAAATTGCCGCTTTTCCAATGTCGAAACGAGCGCCAAACTCCGTTTGGGTCTCCCGGAGCCAATCCCTTATCACTTGAATATTTCTTGCCAAGTACATAAAAATCACTTTTAGTAATCAACGAGCAATTGAAACGTAGCAAATTTTACAAAAATCTACTTTTTGTCACCAATCTACTCTGAAACGGAGCTAACCTACGCAATAATCCTTTACCACAAAACGAAGACCCAACCCCTATACACCCCAAAAGTGGTTCACCAATAAAGATTAAACAAGTTTGTATTCAAAAAGTATATTTATACTTTTTTAGAAGATTATTTTCTATTTTATGTAGCCTATTTCCACATAAAGAATACTTTTGTAAACATTTTAAAACTCCCTAAATAAAATGTCATGCAAAAGTTATTCCTACTGATTTTACAAGCCATCACGATTCTGTACGCATCTGCTCAGACAATGGACAATTGCCCAAATGCCACCAGATACAGCGTCAGCCTCTGCATTGATGAATCACAAGCTGTGCATTGGTTTGGAATCTGGGACGAGTGTTTCAACCTTGGCACACAAACCGCATGGGCGCCCGAACTAGGCCTTATACAGATTAGGTCGCAATGGGAGCTGTGCAGCAAAGGATTCTATTGGAACTCGGTTCAATACCAGTGCCCAGTACCGAACTACACCTGGACCGTAGAGCAAGAAATGAACTATTGGGTAGGCAACATAACTTTTTCACCCAACGAGTGCTTGGCCGAAGCTGTACCAAATTGCTACGCATTCACGATTTACGGTAGCGGCTGCCAGTATTAAAATTTGTTTGGATAGATTAACCTAACGCACACTCTTATCTATTGCGGCACCCAGCAACGGGTGCCGTTTTTTGTTGCCGCCTTGCCATGCTGCCGCAAAACGGGTAATTTGCGCCACTTTTCATCATGTATCATACCCGACTCATCGCAGCAGTTCTTCTGATAACTGCACCATTCAATAGCAAAGCACAGGTAATTTTCCCTGGACTTGAAGGCCAAGCATTGCTTGATGCGCTGGCGCAATCCTACACCCCCACCAACGTGCTCAGTTATAGCCAAGCAAGGGACACCCTTTATGGCCTGATTGACAACCACAACGACAGTGTGACCTGCGTTTATTCAGGTCATACGCTCTACCTCAAGCCCGGCGAAGACCCCAGCACTTGGCTTTTCATGGGTGGCGACAACGATGGTATCAATTGTGAACATACCTATCCGCAATCAATGGGCGCTGCCTCCGGCAATCCAGAGAGCAATATGCACCACCTGTTTCCTGCTCGAAGTGCAGTGAACACCGCCCGTGACAATTTTCCTTTCTCAGAAATACCAGACGAGCAAGCCACCCAATGGTACTATAAAAATGCAGTGAAAACAACGGCTCCCACCGAACAGGTGGAACTGTACAGCGAGCGGAAAAATGGCACCTTCGAACCAAGGGAAGACCATAAGGGTAACGTGGCCAGGGCCATGTTTTATTTCTACACCATTTACCGGACGGAAGCCGATGCCGCTAATCCTACCTATTTCACCGACCAGCAGCAGACGCTCTGCGAGTGGCATTTCCTAGACCCCGCCGATAGCCTCGAAGTTTTGCGGACTTGGCATATTGCCCATTACCAAGATGGCCTGCCCAATCCGTTCGTAACCGACTGCACGACTGCCGCCCGAACCTATTGCCAAGGCACCGTGGGCGAATGCCCGGAACCGCCCGTGTCTAGCGTTTTGGAGGAGCCATTGCGGAGCAATACCAAAAGCCTCACCATTGTGCCGAACCCCAGCAATGGAGCTTTCATGCTGGAAGGCCCCGAACATGCTGGCAAACTCAGCGTGACCGATTTAATGGGAAAATTGGTTTTCCAAATGGATTGGACACCTGGACAAAAAATAGCGCAAAACTCATTGCCGCCGGGGATTTACTTCATTGCCATAGCCTGCGATACCGCTATATTTACTGGAAAAGCAATAGTTACTGAATGAGTTATTGCCTTTGTTAGCGTTTAATTAGATGACTATAAAACGCCTAGGCAATTTGCCTAAAAACTTAACATTGGAACTGAACCATAGGCCTTAAATTTGTCTGTTTATTCAAATTTTCAATCAAAAAAGACTTCTATGGGAAAGAAAGAAAAACAATCAAAAAAGCTGTCAAAAGAACAGCCCGATACAGCAGCTACGTTGCAGCGCATTTCAGAAATCGAGCATGCTTTGGAATTGCTCAAGGCAGAAAAAGAGGCTTTGAAAGCTGAACTGAAAACAGCCAAGAAGCAATTGAAAAAGGCGGAAAAAGCCAAGCCTAAAAAGGAAAAGGAGGCCAAGTCCAAAAAAGAGGAGCCAAAAAAGGACAAAGCCGCCAAGACAAAAGAAGCCGCCACGCCTAAGCCTGAAAAGGCGAAGAAGAAGGCCACTGCCAAGAATTAACCGATAATTAATCTGTAAAAAAGCTTCGCTTTAATGGGGCTGCCGACTTTTGCGGCAGGTTTCAATTAAAGTTTAGTGAGAAGTATTTGCACAGCCACACCCCGGAATGTCGAGGTGTGGCTGTCGTGCGTTTTACCTTGCCTTCATACAAAATTCACCTACACTTAATCCGCACTTAATCCCTAGTTTTCATTCCCTTCCAACCTTTGCGGCGTTGCCAAAACAGCAACAAAAAAGCCGGGAACAGCCCCAAGCTGCCCCGGCTAAAAGCAATTTGTTTAATTAAAACTCACAAATTTATGAAACGAACAAGACTTGCGCTAAGCCAACGGGCTTGGCGGGTAGCGGTTGTCCTATTTTTGGCAATCGGCACCTGCACGACCGGCCTTTTTGCACAGAAAACAGTGAAGGGCGTCGTAAAAGACGTAAAAACCAATGAACCCATTTTGGGGGCCACGCTCATGCTGAAAGGCAGCTCCATCGGAACGGTGTCCGAAGGCGATGGCAGTTTTGAAATCAGGGTGGCCGACCCGAACGTTCCGCTGGTGGTTTCCTTCGTTGGTTATGAAAGCCAAGAGGTGGTCGTTGCGGAGCAAAGCAACCTTACCGTTATGCTTCAAGAAAGTGCCGCCCAACTCAGCGAAGTGGTGGTGACAGCACTTGGCATCACTAAAGAGAAAGCCCGTGTAGGCTACGCAGTGCAGGATGTAAAAGGCAGTGACATGATCAAGGCACGGGAGCCCAACCCCGTCAACTCGTTGACTGGCCGGGTGGCTGGTCTGACAGTCGGCTCATCGGCAGAGCTTTTGGGTGCTCCATCGGTGCTGCTGCGTGGCGACAAGCCGCTCTATGTGGTGGACGGCGTGCCCATCCAATCGGATACTTGGAACATCAACCCTGATGATATCGAAACGGTAACTGTGCTAAAAGGCCCCAACGCCTCCGCCCTTTACGGCAGCCGTGGCCAGTACGGTGCTATCCAAATCACGACCAAACGTGGTACGAAGGACAAGCGTGGCTTCACTGTGGAATTGAACAACACGACGATGATGGAAGCGACCTTCCTCACCATCCCGAAAGTACAGAACGAATACGGCCCCGGCGACCACGGTCGCTATGCCTTCGTTGATGGCAAGGGCGGCGGCTTGTACGATGCGGATTATGATATTTGGGGGCCAAAATTTGAAGGCCAACTTATCCCGCAATACGACGGCGAGTACACACCAGACCAAGAACACACCATTACATTGGCCAATGGCGCTACCCACACGGGCAATATCAAGCCTACGCCTTGGACGGCCCGTGGCAAGGACAACCTCCAGAAGTTCCTGCGTCCCGGCATCCTGCAATCCACCAACTTGGCATTGAGCGCAGCGAATGAAAACTATGATATTCGCATCTCTGGCACCTACACCCACCAGCAGGGCATCGTACCGAACACGCAGTTGAACACGGGCAACTTCAACACCGCCGTTGGCTACAACATCAGCAAAAAGCTGCGTTTCGAGAGCGGAATCAACTACAACCGCCAGTTCACGGACAATATCCCCGACGTGGCCTATGGTCCGAACTCCATGATTTACAACGTCATCATTTGGGGCGGTGCCGACTGGAGCATGGACGATATGAAGGATTACTGGCAGCCCGGCAAAGAGGGTCTCCAGCAGATTTACGCCGATTATACCCGTTACAACAACCCTTGGTTCAGCGCTTACGAATGGCTGCGTGGCCACCAAAAAACGGATGTTTATGGCCATGCTTCGTTGACTTATAGCTTCAACGATGCCCTTAAACTATTGGGCCGCACACAGGTGACGAGCTACGATATTTTCAGGAGCGAAAAATTCCCTTACTCGGCCACGGTTTATGGCCGTGAACAGGCCAAGGGCGACTATCGGGAAGACCGTCGCAGCCTTTTCGAGAACAACACCGACCTGTTGCTTTCCTACAACAAGGACCTATCCCCATCTTTCGACATCTCGGCGTCGCTGGGTGGCAATATCCGCTCGTTCCAATACAATTCCAGCTTCGCAACGACCGACTACCTGAACGTGCCGGGTTGGTACAACCTGAACAACTCCTTGTTCACTCGCCAGGTGTTCAACTACAATTCGGATATGAGGGTGTTGAGTGCCTACAGTTTTATTGACTTGACCTACAACCGTTACCTCACGCTTTCCCTGACTGGCCGTATGGACAAGCACTCCACGCTGCCATCCAGCAACAACAGCTATTTCTACCCATCTGCCAGCTTGAGCGCACAGATTTCGGAGATGGTGGACCTGCCCGATTTCTTCACTTTCCTGAAACTTAGGGGTAGCTACGCAAAAGTCGGTTCTGGCCTTACCCGAAGCACCATTCCAGCGGCCTACCTTGTAGCTGGCCGTGACGTGATTGACTATGGCAATGACTATTACACTCCCTACGACGGCCCGAACTACATCAACTCCAGCGGCTACGGCATCAGCTTCCCGTATAACAACCAACCCAGTGCCTACTCGCCTACGACCATCGTGAACCCAAACCTAAAGCCTTCTTTTTCAACGGCTTACGAGTTTGGTGTTGACATGAAATTCGTTCAAAACCGCCTTGGCCTCGACGTGACCTATTTCAACGCCACCGACGGCCCGAACGTGTTCAACCTGCCACTCTCCGATGCAACAGGTTACGGCGCAGCCGTGGAAAACGGTATCAAGACCCGCAAAAAAGGCTTGGAAGTAGTCGGCATGATACGCCCAGTGAAGACACCAGATTTCAACTGGCAAGTGGACGTGAACTGGAGCACCTGGAAAGAGACGCTGGACGAAATTTACCCTGGTGTGGAGAAGCTCGGCCAGTTCCTGGAAGTGGGTGACCGCATTGATTCCTATTACGCCAATGCATTTGTTCGTGACCCGAACGGCAACCTTATTGTTGATGGCAGCGGGCGTCCGTTCCGTAACCCAGTGGCACAGTTCCTAGGCTACACCAACCCAGATTGGACTTGGGGCGTGCGCAACACCATCAGCTATAAAAACTTCGGCTTCGGCTTCCAGTTCGACGGCTGGGTAGGTGGCAACATGGTGAACTATATCCAGCGCCAAACCTTCCGGGGAGGCCGCCACGAGGAGACCGTTTTAAACAATATTACAGACGCCAACGGTCAGGGAATGGGCGATGCACGCTACCAAGACTACCTTGGCAAAGAGAGCTGGGTAGCCGACGGCATGGTCATTTCCAATGGTGTTTCTCCTGAATACGACGTGGACGGCAACATCACCAACTACGACGAGTTGCAGTTCGAGAAGAACACGCAGACCACCTTCTTGCAGGATTATATCAGCCGCTACTACGCCGTGGAAGAGGCCAATCTGATGAGCCGCACCTTCGCCAAGCTGCGGGAAGTGACCATCACCTACAATTTCCCTGCGGAAAAAATGAAAGGTAAGTTTTTCCACGGTGCCAGCATTAGCCTTGTGGGCCGCAACCTGCTCTATTTCGCAGAGAAGAAAAACGTGGACGTGGAGCAGTTCACCGGCACGACCAGCGCTGGCAGCGTTTCTGGCTACTCCGACCTTCAGTCGCCGACGATGCGGCGGTTTGGGGTGAATTTGAACTTTACGTTTTGATGGTTTGAGTCTGGATGGATTTTGATTGACGATTGACAATTACATGATTACATGATTGTTGATGAAATGGATGATTTTGGGAATTATGATGGTTGATTGGCAGCACGTACATCACCCATCAAAACATCCAATTTCTTAAATCACATCAACAATCATCAATCATGTAATCTATAAATCGTCAATCAAATAATCACTTTTTCCCGTTTCCACTGGCCGTTTTAGTGCTGGCAACAAACATGGCAATGAGTTCATTATTCTCGGTCATAAGTGGTGCCAGCTTCCCTTTTTGAAACCAGTTTCGTTTGTCCATCAGTTTGAGGCAAATCAGGGTTTCCCGAAGTTCTTTGAGACAGACTTTCATCTTGTGGAGAAAATCTTCCCTTGATTCTGCGGCTTGTGCCTCGCCATAATTCAGGGCAGGTGAAGTGCCTGAGCGCAGCAACTGACCACCGAGGTGCTTGGCTGCTGGTGTTTTAGGCAAAGCCTCAACGACATCAATAATTCGGGAAGCAAATTCGATAAGGCGGTCTTCGACTTCCTGTGGAGTGAGTTTTTTCTTTTCCATGTTGTGTTAGTTTTCTCGATTAGTAGGAAATGTGCTACCGCAAACGGCCATCAAACATAAAAAATCCAGACTATTCTACATCCCATCAACAATCATTAATCATGTAATCAACAATCGTCAATCAAAAGAAAAACAATGAAAAATCTAAAATACCTCTTCATCCTTACAGTCCTCGCCTTCGCAGGCTGCGAAAAGTCCTTCGAGGACCTTCAAATCAACCCCAACCAGCCCACGTCGGCACCGCCTTCGCTCATATTCCAAGGCATTTTGAACGACATGGCCGAAAGCTGCTGGAACGACAACGGTGCGATGCGCTACAGCCAGTTCCACCTTTGCAACTACAACTACTACGGCAACAACGAGTACAACTGGACGACCTCCGGCTTTGATTTTTACACGCTAAACAACGTGAAGCAAATGGAAATCGAGGCAGAGAAATTGGCGGGCACTACCACCAATCCTTATGCAGCATTGGGCAAATTTTTCAAGGCATATTTCTCCATCCGCATGTCGTTGAGATTCGGCGACATCCCCTTCTCTGAGTCGCTCCAAGGCTTGGAGAACACCACGCCCGCATACGATTCACAGAAAGATGTTTTCGTCGCTTCGCTCAATTTGTTGGAAGAGGCAAATGACCTGCTCGCCACCTCCATCGAAAAAGCCGACAACTCGCTTCAGGGCGATATTTACATGGGCAACGACCTCGTGCGCTGGCAAAAAATCATCAACACGTACAAGCTGCGGGTGCTCATCCACCTGAGCAAGCACGCTGACGACAGCGACCTGAACGTGAAGGGCCGCTTTGCCGATGTGCTGAACAACCCATCGAAGTACCCTGTATTGGAAAGCATTGACGAGAACATGGTCTATACCTACAACAGCTCGACCAATACCTACCCGACCAACCCTGGCAACAAGGGCTTCGACAGTGGTCGCTACAATATGAGCGACACCTACCTCGGCACCTTGGCCCGAATGGAAGACCCCCGTACCTTCATCGTGGCCGACCCGGCTCCTGCCAAATTGGCGCAAGGTTTCACCGAAAACGATTTTGAAGCCTACGTGGGCGCACCCGCTGGCGAGGGCCTCGACGACATGACCTTCAAGATGGGCAACGGCGAGTACAGCGCCATTGACCAGGCCCGCTATTACAGCACATTCAGTGGCCCAGAGCCTTGCATCCAGATTGGCTACGCCGAGCTTTGTTTCAACATCGCCGAGGCCATCAACCGGGGCTGGGTAAGCGGCGACGCTGGCGACTGGTACGAGAAAGGCATCACGGCCAGCATGAATTTTTATGGCATAACGGATGCGGCCATTTTGACGGCCTATCTGCAACGTACTCCTGTAGCCTACGCTGGCGACAACGCCAATGGCCTTGAGCAAATCCTGACGCAGAAGTACCTCGCCTTCTTCCAGAACAGCGGTTGGGAAGCTTTCTACAACCAGCGCCGCACGGGCATCCCGGCTTTCCACGTCGGCCCCGGCACGGGCAATGGCGAGCGCATCCCGAAGCGATTCCAGTACCCCGTCTCTGAGCGTACGACCAACACGACCAATTACGACGCAGCCGTAACGAGGCAGTTCGGCACGGATGATATCAATGCGGATATGTGGTTGATACAGTGAGTTTTTTTGTAAAACAAAACGGCCCTCCCAAGTTGGGAGGGCCGTTTTGTTTTAAGCCATGTTCAATGCGGCATTTAGGCCATAGCCGTAGCTTTGACTTGCTTTGATTTAGGCTTGTTTGGCTTAATCTTTAAGGTAGATAGCTGAAAATTGTATAGCTTCATCAGCTTTGCCAATTCACGGAAGTATCGCTGCCGCAAATACTGATATTGTTTCAGCATTGCATCATCAGGTGAGTTAGCTTTGTGAAAGGCAATCATTTTATCCAGCCTTTCAATTTGCTCAAGAACATCAGCTACCCGGATATTCGGGCTTACAACTTCTTCGTTTGCCATTGGTCAAAAATTTAGTTCTCAACCACATTGTCTATAGGCAAAATTAACACCGTTTTTGTAGCTGCGCAACCCCAAAAATACATCCAAACTTAACCTCCACTTCATATCCACTTCATACACTGCCCCGACCTTGCCTGCCGAAATAATCAGCCAATAATGACCATTAACAAAGCCCTCAGACGAAGCGCCAATACACACTTGGCCATTTTCCAAACAAGAAAAATCGTAGCCATGCCAATCAAGAAAAGCCCAACCGAAGCGACCGATGAAATCTTTGCCCTCCTCCAGCGACGGGGTCAGGAGGACTATTTTGGCGAGCCTGTGAGCCAAATCGAACACGCCTTCCAATGCGCCGAATTGGCCGAGGAGGAAGGCTATGGCGAGGAGGTCATCCTTGCTGCCCTGCTGCACGACATCGGCCATATCTGCGCCCTGCCGGGCGAAGAGGAAATGCCGGGGTTAGGCATCTTGCGCCATGAACAAGTCGGGGCCTACTACCTGCGCAAATGTGGTTTTTCAGAGAAAATTTGTCGACTCGTCGAAGGCCATGTGCAGGCCAAGCGCTATCTGACTTTCAAGAATAGCCATTATTACGAGAACCTTTCCGAAGCCAGTCGCCAAACACTTAAAATTCAAGGAGGCCGCATGGACGCCGAGGAGGCTGAAGCCTTCGAGAATAATTTCCTTTTTGAAATGATGGTGAAAATGCGGTTGTGGAATGAGGCGGGGAAAGCGGTGGGCAAGCCGCTGCCGGATATGGAGCGCTACAGAGGGATGTGCCTGCGGCATCTGCAATCAGAAGAGGAGCGGGGCCACCATAAAATAGCAGCATAACTAATTGACAATCAACTTAAACAAACATAAAATGGCATTAAAACTCATCATCTTCGATATGGCGGGCACTACTGTCCACGACAGCGACAACGTTCATGAAGCCCTCATCAAAGCTTTTTCACAATTCGGCTATGATATTAACCGGGAAGACGCCAACAGCGTGATGGGCATACCAAAACCAGTGGCCATCAGGGTCTTGCTGACGCAAAAATTCCAGCTTGAACCCTCGCCCGACGATATTGATGCTATCTTTCGGGAGTTCGAGGACAATATGCTCTACCACTACCGCACCAGCCCCGACGTGCGGCCCACGCCGTTTGCGGAGCGAACCATCCGCACGTTGCGCAAAATCGGCGCAAAAGTGGCGCTCAACACTGGATTTTCTTCCGACATTACCAATACCATCATTGACCGCCTCGATTGGCACGAAATGGTGGACGCTTGGGTGAGCGCCGACCGGGTGGAACGGGGCCGCCCGCATCCCGACATGATTCAACAGTTGATGCAAAAATTCGGCATCACCGACCCGACTGAGGTGGCCAAAGTGGGCGATACCCCCGCTGACCTCCAAGAAGGCACCAACGCTGGCTGCGGCTGGGTCATCGGCGTCACGAGCGGCTCGCATACCCGTGAGGAGCTGGAACCCTACCCGCACACCCACCTCGTGGACGACATCTGGCAGGTGGTACAAATCACCGTTGACGAATTCGCTCATGCTTAGCGCAATGGGAGCCGAATTTGTCGAAGGCAAAATAAACTTGTCGGGTGCACCGCCATCCATCGCCAACAGTCCGTCTTCCATCGTTTTGGCAGCAATTGCTGCCGCAGCCACTTACACCTGTATGTACGCCTTCCGAAAGCCGTTCACGGCAGCAACTTTCGAGGGGATTGTATATGCTGGCATCAATTACAAAGTTTGGCTCGTGGTGGCGCAGGTGCTGGGCTATATGGCAAGCAAATTCTACGGAATCCGGTTTATTTCAGAGCTGAAATCGGCTGGGCGCTTTCAAAGCATCGTGTTGCTGATTGGGTTCGCCTGGCTGTCGTTGCTGGGGTTTGCGCTGGTACCGCCGCCTTGGAACATCGCTTTTATGTTCTTGAACGGGCTGCCGTTGGGCCTCATTTGGGGCATCGTGTTCAGCTACCTCGAAGGCCGCCGCACCACCGAAGTGCTGGGCATAGCCTTGGCCAGCACCTTTATTT
>JADLHE010000535.1 GCA_020848965.1 Saprospiraceae bacterium | reverse complement strand
TTCGTCGCTTGGAATCAAAGGCTTCGTTGTTTTCTGCTACTTTAATGCAATATGGCAACCCAACGTTGCATGTCGAATGCTTTTTAAAAAATTATTCGTCGTGGTTGGCAATGCACCTTCTTAACTTTGCACGAAAATAAATGAATTCTTCATGTTGAAAATACTCATGTTCTTCATCATAGGCTTGTTTGTGGCCATGTTGTTCCTCAATGTTTATTTCAGGGCCAAGGTACTGAAGACTTATGGGCGCTTGGTGCGCAACCGAGTCGAGTTCAAGCCGGCCCATGTTTTTAACCGAAAAAAAATGGAGGAGGAGATTTTGCCCAAGTACCCAAACATGCGACAGGACATTCTCGACTTCTCCAACCACATGCAGTACTCCATCAAAATGGCCTCGGTACTAATCGTGCTGATCACTTTGGCGGGAGCAGTGCTCATGTGGTTTAGAGAGTGAGAGAAGTGAGAGGGTGAGAGGGTGAGAGGGTGAGAGAGAGTGAGAGGGGGTTAAACCATCAATTTTAGGCTAATGGCGAAATTCATTTTTATATTTTTAGTGCTTTCCTTGGTGCTTTCGGGTTGCTTCGAAATCCGGGAGGAGGTCAATATGAAATCCGATGGGAGCGGGGAGGTTTCCTTTGTGGTGAACCTCAGCCAGAGCAAGGAGAATGTGGCCAAGTACATGGCAATGGGTTCGGTGGAGGGCTATAAAGTGCCATCGAAACAGGAAGTGGAGGCGAATTTGGCCAAGATAAAAGCCTCCGTTGGTGCAGTTGCTGGCATGTCGGCAGTGATGGTGAAAAGCGATTGGTCGAGCTATATTTTCACGGTGAGTGGTCGCTTTGCGCATGTGGAAGCCCTGAACAAAGCCATGGAAATCGTAGCAAAAGAATACGACAAGGAAGGCAAGCACGCTGCCTCCGGCAAATCGGGTTTTGGCTACAACAACACGCAATTCAAGCGGTTTTCGAGCTACCCGGCCAAGGCCAAGGAGTTTGCGGCACTGCCCTCCATGCAGCGCTACGTGCTGGAATCGGCCAAGATGACCAGCATCTACCGATTCGACCGCAGCATCAAGAAATTGGGGAACCCCAAGGCACAACTATCGCCGAGCGGCAAGGCGGTCATGCTCACTTTGCCACTCTCCGATTTGATGAAAGGCACCGCTACCGTGGCGAACACCGTGAGTTTTTGAGCTACGCTGGCCATCTCATTTTCAAAAATGCCCCCATATATATATGAAACCTCTTTTTGCTGCCATCGTTTTCCATTACTTTAGCGGCTGGCCACGGCTACCTTTCCTTCCATATTCAAAATCCGAAAATCAATGATAAATCTATCCAAAATTGCCCCGATGCTCAAACTCAACAGCCGATTCGGCCTGATTTTGCTGGCATTTCATGTGTTCTTCAATTCGGCCGAAAGCCAAACAGCACTAAAATACATCCCCTCCACCTCCGATGTGGTTTTGACGGTCAACCTGCCCAACCTCGACAAAAAAGTAAACCTCGACCAGTTGAAGCAATACGATTTCTTTCAGGCGACCATCAAGGAGATGTACAAAACGCCGGGCATGGACGAAGACACTTTGCTGCAGCAATATTTCGAGAAAATGATGGAAGACCCGGCCAGTCTTGGCTACGATGGCAACGACCCGTTTTATTTCGTTGTGGAGAAAGTGGGCTACGATACGTACATGACTTTTATCCAAAAAATGGGCGACCGCAGCCGCTACGAGGCAGCGGTTCAGCAACTAAAAGGAGCCAATTACATTCCGAACCTGATTGAAACAGGCGACAAAAAAATTTGGCAGCAAGGCGAAGAACTGTTTGCATGGAACAACGAGGTGGTGCTGAACGTGATGCACCAAAAGGGTTACGACCCAAATGCCTATGATTTTGGCTATACGGAACCCGCTTTGGACACAGCGGCTTGGAGTGATTACGATTTCTCGGATACAAGCATCGTAGAAATTGAAATAGATGAAGGGCCAGTGCCGGATGAAGCAACGGAAGAAATAGTAGAAACAACAGACTTCGACTTCGAACCTCCTGCACCCATGCCTAGCGAGCCTGACACCGCCGCCATCGCTTGGGCCATGAAATTATTGGGCAAGGATTTCCCGCAGCCCATCACGCAAGTTGCCAATTTCAACAAAGCCAAGGGCCGTTCAAATGATGTGCATTTCTGGATGGATTACAGCTTTTTCACCGAGAACATCACCAAAATGCAGCAAGCCGGATTGGGCGGCATGGCGGCTACGAGCGCCTATGCCCAGGCAATGGCTTCCATGGGCGGCTTCATGAAAGTGTTTTATGGGGATACCTACCTTTCGATGGGCCTGAATTTCGAAAATGGGCGCATGGCCATCCGCAACCAACTCTTCTTCAATGAAGATATGCGCCGCTTCTACAGCCGTGCTTTGGATGCCAAATTCAACAAGAAATTCCTACGCTATGTAAAGGGTGGCGATGAAATGTTCGGCTATTTCTTCATGAACTATAATGTGAAGAATACCATAGAGGAAACAAAATCAATGCTTTACAAGACCTTTGCAGCCACGCCGCAATATGGCCAAATGGCAACCGATGCCATGAAAATACTGGGCATTTTCATTGACGAAGAAGCCATTGGCAACTTGCTGAAAGGCGATTTGATGGTATCCGTTTCAGGCTTGCAAACGGTGGAGGTTCAGACCAAAACCTTCGACTACGACGCCGATTTCAATTTCACGGAACGGGACACCACCATGATGAAAACCATTCCAATTTTCACCGTTTTGGCTTCCTACGGCAATGGAAAAGACATCCAAAAATTCATTGACCTTGGCGTTCACACGAATGTTTTGGTAAAAGAGGGCAATTTCTACAAGGTCGTAATACCTGGATTGGATGGACAACCCGCCTACCTTGCGATGCAAAACGGACTGCTCATTTTCACCAATAATCAATACCTGATGCAGCAAAATCTGGAATCTGGCTACGCCAAAAAGCTGCGTTTGCCTAAGAACCATAAAAAACGCCTCTGCAAAAATGCCAGCGTCGTGTATTGGAACATCCCTAATACCATCCGGGCAGCAGCGGGCAGTCAGGCTGATAGCAATATTGGCGTCACGGGCTTGATGAACAATTTCAGCAAAGAGTTTTACAGCATGGAAATGACCACGACCAAAGCAGTGGGCGATGCAGTCGAATCGGAAATGTTCCTAAACATGACGAACAAGGACATGAACGCCCTTCAGCAGTTCTTCAACTTCGTCAACGATGTTTACTTGGAAACAATGGGCGGTGCAAAGATTTAACTGCCGTGCCCCATCCTAACCACTCATTTTCATGTTGACCGAAATGTATTTAAAACATATTCAAGCTGTTTTTCTTGAAAACGGCGACCCTGAAACTGCCCAAGGGCAGATGCGCTACATGCGCAACCAGTTCGAATATTATGGCCTGAAAGCCGCAGTTTGGATGGCTTTGTCGAAAGGCATCATGGCAGAAAAAGGCATCCCAACTGGGGAGGATATGAAAGCATTGGTCCGCCTTTGTTTCGACGACGAGCACCGTGAACTGCATTATTTTGCACTGGAAATGGTGCAAAAAACGCTCAAGCAACAAGCCGCCGATTTTATAGATTTTTTGGAAGAACTCATCACCACCAAAAGCTGGTGGGACAGCGTTGATTGGCTGGCCAAGCTCGTTGGGCTTCATTTCAAAAAACATCCGCAACTCATCGTCCCCGTGACCGAACGTTGGATGGCCTCCGGCAATTTTTGGCTGCAAAGGGTCTGCCTCATTTTCCAGTTGACCTACCGTGACAAAACGGATTTCGATTTGATGAAAAAATACATCTTGGAGATTGCGAACAGCAAAGCGTTCTTTTTGCAAAAAGGGGCTGGCTGGGCCTTGCGGCAATATTCACGAACCAACCCTGATGCGGTCACCCAATTTGTACAGGAAAACCCACAACTTGCAGCCCTTACCAAAAGGGAAGCATTGCGGCTTTTAAAAAGCAAAAACGAATGATTACTGCGTCTTCAAAGGAAAATCTGAACATTCAAAAACTGGTAGTCGTCGTTGGGCTAGTGCTTTTCGTGATGAAAATCGTGGCCTGGTACCTCACCAATTCCGTGGCCATACTCACCGATGCCTTGGAAAGCACCGTGAACGTGGTGGCCAGTTTCGTTGGGCTTTACAGCTTGATATTGTCGTCAAAGCCCCGTGATGTGGAGCACCCATACGGGCACGGAAAAGTTGAGTTCATTTCGGCAGGGATAGAAGGGGCGCTCATTTCCATCGCAGGCTTTGTCATCATTTACGAGGCCATCAACAACCTCCGCCACCCGCACGAAATCGGCAGCTTGGACTATGGCATCTTGCTTGTAGCTGGCTCTGCCGCCGTTAATTTTGCGGTAGGCTATTTGGCCATTCAGCGGGGCAAAAAGAACAATTCCTTGGCACTCATCGCCAGCGGAAAGCATTTACAATCAGACACTTATACAACGTTGGGGGTCATTGCGGGCCTTATTTTGCTGAAGATTACGGGCTGGTCATGGGTGGATAGTACGGTAGCCTTGGTCTTTGCTTTCATCATCATTTTCACGGGCGTGAAAATCGTGCGAAGCTCCATTGCCGGCATCATGGACGAAGTGGACGCCGAGTTGCTCGACAAAGTGGTTGCCAGCCTGAACGAGCACCGGGAAGAAAACTGGGTGGACGTACACAACCTTCGCATCATCAAATATGGCAGCGTGCTTCACCTCGATTTTCACTTCACGGTGCCTTGGTACCTGAACGTGCACGAGGCCCACGACGAAGTGGATAAAATAGACAAATTGGTGAAGGATGAATTCGGGGAAAGCGTGGAAATGTTCGTCCACACGGATGGCTGCCTTGACTTCTCCTGCCAGATTTGCACCAAGCAAAATTGCACGGAACGGAAGTCTGAATTTGTGAAAAAACTGGATTGGACCATCCAAAATATTGCCTCTAACAGCAAGCACCGTTTGGAAGCTTAGTGGCAGGCCATTTTGTTCACCCTGCCTTCGTGGCGGCCACCTTCAAAGCCCGTTTCCAAAAACGTTTTCACCATTGCCAAAGCCAATCGCTTGCTTACGAAGCGAACGGGCAAGGCCACCATATTGGCATTGTTGTGCTGGCGGGCCAGTGCCGCCAATTCCTCCTTCCAACACAGAGCGGCACGGATGCCTTGGTGTTTGTTGGCGGTAATTGCCACACCATTGCCGCTGCCGCAAAGCAGCACACCAAATTGCGCCTTCCCAGACTCCACGGCGGATGCTGCTGGGTGCACAAAATCGGGATAATCTACTGATAATAAGGAGTTTGTACCGAAATCCAAGACTTCGTGGCCTAGCTTTTTCAGTAAACGGATGACGCTGTCTTTGTAGGGAAACCCTGCGTGGTCGCAACCAATGGCGATGGTCATAAACTGGAAATTAGGAAATTAGGAAATCGGAGAATTGGAACCCTTCCTTTTCAAGTATTCCATATCTCCCAAGCCTTTTCTGCCTGCAAATATAGCATGGACAAGCCATTTTGAATTTCACTTCCGTTTGCTTCGCCCAATTCCAAAAACTTGGTTTTTTCTGGGTTATAGACCAAATCGTAGAGATAGTGGGACGTCGTCAGGTGTTCATAAGGAATAGGTGGAAAGGTTTCCAACATAGGAGACATGCCCAAGGGCGTGGTATTGACAATTAGATGATGCTTCGCTAAAATTGCTTCGTTAACAGCTTGATAATCAATGACCTCGCCTTTTTTTGTACGAGAAACCATTTTGTAAGGAATTGCCATTTTCTTCAAAACATATTGAACGGCCTTGGCTGCACCACCTGTGCCAAGCACCAAGGCGCTTAGTCCAACAGGTATTGGGCTGGGCAAAAAATTGCGGAGCGATACCTCAAAACCGTACACATCAGAATTGTGGCCAATCAGTCGCCCCTCCTCAATTTTGATGACATTGACCGCACCGATGGCTTTGGCAGCATCGCTAATTTCATCGAGCAAAGGAATCACTACAGACTTGTAGGGAATGGTGACGTTCAAGCCAAGCAGGTTCGGATAAGCAAGCAACAGTGGCTTCAAATCGTCAATAGAGGAAAGCGGGAAGGCGTCATAGCGGTAGTTGGCCAAGCCTGCTGCCTTGAATTTTTGGGTGAAATAGCCGGGTGAAAAGCTGTGACTCAATGGGTAGCCGATGATACCGAATCGTTTCATTTCTGCTGACATGGAAGAATATGGTTTTAATAGGCTTTTAAAAAAGGAGTTTATTTTGCGCCGCAATTTGCACCAATTGGTTTTATTGTCTATTTTTGGGCGCAGATTTAATTATTGCATCGCAAAATACTACCCATTCAATAATTGAGTGATGCATATTCCCCTCTCCTTTTAGTTGAATTTCCCCCTTTTTAACGCTTTGGAAAGCGTCTTAAATTTTTCCAAAGCACTCACTTGTCTCACACCACATTTTTTCCTCCAAATCATTGGCTTTCAATGTTTTGTTAATTTCTGACTGACCTTGCACAAACAACAAGCGTTAATGCTATGAACAATACCCGAATTTTACTCGCTGATGACCATCAGATGTTCAGGACCGGTGTGGCCAATCTGCTGCAAAAAGAAAAAGGATTCGAAATCGTGGGGGAGGCGAAGGACGGAAGCGAAGCCATCCAACTCGCCTGCCAACTCAAGCCCGATGTGATGGTGCTGGATGTCCACCTGCCAGACATGGACGGCATTTCAGCCGCCCGTCAAATCTTGGCAGCCTGTCCCGACACAAAAATCCTTGCACTTTCCGCCGACGAGTCCGAGGAGTTTGTCGTGAACATGCTCAAGGCCGGGGCCAATGGCTATGTGCTGAAAGACGCTCCCATCGAAGAATTGGTGCTGGCCATCAAGGCCATTGCCATGGGCAACAGCTATTTCGCCAAGGAAATCACCAATAAGATACTGGCTATGCTGGAAAATATAGGTCGGCCATCCGAGTCGAAAGAGCCTGCATTTAAAGCATCGCTGACGGAGCGGGAATTGGAGATTCTCCAACATATTGCCGAAGAAAGAACCAATAAAGAAATCGCCTCGCTGCTGTACATCAGCCCACGAACGGTAGAAACCCATCGCCGCAACCTCATTCATAAATTGAAAGTGAAAAACACGGCCGGTTTGGTCAAGTTTTACCTGAACAATTTCAAGCAAAACGGCGAATTTGAATAGTTGGGCAAAAAAGGGTGCCCCCCACCCTACATGGCCAATTCTCCAATGCCTTGGCGGATAATCTCAATGCCGTCATCCACGCAGTTCACCAAAGTGGAAGGCTCGTTCCCGCCCAATCCGCCATCAATTATCACATCAGCGATTTTGTCGTAATGCTCCTTTAGGTCAATGGGGTCGGTGAGGTACACATCGAAATCATCGTCCGTTTCCATTTTCAGCGAGGTGCTGAGAAGTGGCCGGCCCATTTCCTCCACCAACGCCAAGGCAATTTTATTGTCGGGAATGCGGATGCCGATGGTGCGTTTCCGATTTTTGAAAAGCTTGGGCACCGAGTTGGCGGATTTTAGGATAAAAGTAAAAGGGCCAGGCAAGTTTTTGCGCAGCACCCTGAACACATCGTTGTCAATCTGCCAAGCGTATTCTGCCACTTGGCTGATGTCCTTGCAAATCAGCGTGAACATGGCCTTCTCCGGGTCCAGCCGCTTGATTCTGCAAATGTTTTCGACAGCGCCTTGGTGCAAGATGTCGCAGCCGAGGCCATACACCGTGTCGGTTGGGTAGATGATGATGCCGCCCGACCGGATGATATCGGCGGCTTGCTTGATTTTCCTTGGTTCGGGGTTGGTTGGGTGGATTTCAAGATACATATTGGCTGTTTTAGCGTTTTTTCAGTAAACGAAAATCATCTGCGGCAAGGGCTTATCTTCGCCCATAAAACAAGACGCTTATTCATTCAAAAACGGAAAGTTATGAAAAAAACGACCATCCTTTCATTGACAATTGTTCTTTTTGCCGCTTGCCAATCTGGGCCGAGCAAAGAAGAAATGGCAGCCTCCATCCAGAAAATACAGCAGGAAATAGCTGCGGAGCAACAACCCACGCCTGAAAAAATGGTGGCGCTCCAAAACGAACTGCTACTGTATTCCGATGCCTTCCCGGAGGATAGCACCTCGATGAAATACCTTGCCAAGGCAGGTGAAACGGCAAGACTGCTCCAGCAGTTCGATAAAGCACTGGAGATTTTTTCAAAAATTGAAAAGAACTACCCAAATACAAAGGAGGCAGGTGCGGCCATGTTCATGAAGGCATTTACTTTGGACAACGACCTGAAGCGCTTGGACGAAGCCAAGACCGCCTATGAAGCATTCCTCCAAAAATACCCAAAAGATGAATTTGCGGATGACGCACAGTTTTTATTGAAAAACCTGGGGAAATCGCCGGAGGAGCTAATCAAGGAGTTTGAAAAGAACCCGCCAGCTGCAGAATAAAACTGGCTAAAAAAAAACAGGGCACAACTAAGTTGCACCCTGTATAACCCCAAAAAACCAAATGAAAACAATCTACATATATCATGATGGCCTAGGCCAAAATTCGCTTTTTTGTCAAATCAAAAGCCATTTGAATCATCACTAGGCTGGCATTTTTGATTTGCGGTTTTATGACGCAACTGAAAATCAAAGTCACACCTGAAAAAATATTTTTTTTCTAAAACAATGAAATTTCTTTCAGGTTCTTCTTTCAGACCGAAAAATAACGTGTTTATCCAAAGAAAGGAGTTGACAATTGTCACAAAGAGCCAATTTTACAAAACAGGAAACTTCAAAATCAATCAGCATTGAACAAGGTTAAAAAAATATTTGTGTGTTCCAGTTGCGGTGCCACTTCTCCAAAATGGGGAGGCCGCTGCTCCAGTTGTGGCGAATGGAACACCATCGTGGAAGAGGTGGTCATGAAGGAAACCGCCCCCGAAGAACGCAGCAAAGTTTGGAAAGGCACTGGCCCAGGCACTCGTGACCCACAGCCTATTTTATTGCCCGATGTAAAAACCGGGGACACGCATCGCCTAGTTACCACCGATTCAGAACTGAACCGGGTTTTGGGCGGCGGCATCGTCAGTGGCTCCTTGATTCTGATTGGGGGGCAGCCTGGCATCGGCAAATCCACCCTGATGCTGCAATTGGCGCTGCGCATCAAGGCCAAAATCCTCTACGTGAGCGGCGAGGAGAGCGAGGAGCAAATCAAAATGCGGGCAGACCGACTGGGTGGACAGGTCTCCGATTGCTATTTGCTCACCGAGACAAACACTTCAAAAATCCTGAGCCACGCTCAAACATTGGCACCCGACCTTGTCATCATTGATTCCATTCAAACACTTTCCTCTCCGCATATTGACTCCACGCCCGGCAGCGTCTCGCAGGTTCGGGAATGTGCCGGGGATTTGCAGCGCTTCGCAAAGGAGACGAACATCCCCGTCTTTCTCATTGGCCATATCACCAAGGACGGCTCCATTGCTGGCCCAAAACTCTTGGAGCACATTGTGGACGTGGTGCTGCAATTCGAGGGCGACCGCAACTACACCTATCGCATCCTTCGCACCCTGAAAAACCGCTTTGGCTCTACCGATGAGCTAGGCATTTATGAAATGCAGGAAAGCGGCCTTCGGGAAGTCTCCAACCCTTCCGAGTTGTTGCTGTCGCAAACAGACGAAGAACTCAGCGGCAGCAGTGTAGCCGCCACGATGGAAGGCATGAGGCCCATGTTGATTGAAACGCAGGCGCTCGTCAGCACCGCCGTTTTTGGCACCCCACAGCGCACCGCCACGGGCTTCGATTTGCGCCGATTGAGCATGTTGCTGGCCGTGCTGGAGAAGCGGGGCGGCTTTCCTTTCTCGCAAAATGACGTGTTCCTGAACCTAGCAGGCGGCATACGGGTGGAAGACCCCGGCATTGACCTTGCCATTGTTGCAGCGCTCATTTCATCCTTGCAGGATGTAGCTGTTACCAAGGATACTTGCTTTGCTGGCGAAGTGGGTTTGAGCGGTGAAATCAGGGCCGTCAGCCGCATTGACCAACGCATTCAAGAGGCG
>JADLHE010000534.1 GCA_020848965.1 Saprospiraceae bacterium | reverse complement strand
CATATTGGTTAATCCAAAACTCGCATTACCTTTCGTGCAAAGAAACAGCGCAAGATGGCACAGCAAATTTTAGATGAAGGGGCCTTCGAACAAGGCGTTTTACCCAACCAAAACAAACCCACGCTCAGCTTCTGGCAAATCTGGAACATGAGCTTCGGCTTCCTCGGTATCCAATTCGGTTGGGGCCTCCAAATGGCCAATATGAGTAGCATCTACCGCTATTTGGATGCAAAACCGGACGAACTGCCGCTGCTTTGGCTGGCTGCCCCGCTCACCGGACTCATCATTCAGCCCATCATCGGCTATATGTCCGACCGAACATGGAACGGTTTGGGCCGACGGAAACCTTATTTTCTAACGGGCGCCATCCTCGCCTCCATTTGTTTGGTGCTGATGCCCAACAGTTCGGCCCTATGGATGGCGGCTGGCCTGCTCTGGATTTTGGACGCCAGCATCAACGTCTCGATGGAGCCGTTCCGGGCGTTTGTGGGTGATATGCTGCCCGCAAAACAACACACACAGGGCTTCACCATGCAGAGTTTCTTCATTGGCTTGGGTTCGGTCATTGCGTCGGCGTTGCCTTTTTTGCTCCGCAATGTGTTCGGCATGGTGCCCAACGAAAACGAGGCCATCCCCGCCAACGTCAGAATTTCCTTCTACCTCGGTGCGGCGGCTTTTTTTGGAGCCGTGATTTATACCATCCTGAAAGTGAAAGAATACCCGCCAGCCGATATGGAAGCCTTCCGGAGGATGAAGGCCAAAAGCGGCAATGCCATCAGCGCAACGATTGAGGGCTTTGGTGAAATCATCAGCAATATCAAGCACATGCCGAAAGTGATGCGCCAACTCACCATCGTGCAGTTTTTCACTTGGATGGGCCTCTTCTTGATGTGGTTCTTTTTTGGTGATGCAACGGCCACCTATATTTTTCAGGCACCCGGCCCCGAATCCGACCTCTATAAACAAGGTTCCGAATGGTCGGGCCTGATGTTCGCCGTTTATTCTGGCGTCACTTTTTTAGTTGCCTTCTTGCTGGCCCCATTGGCCGAAAGGATAACCAAACCAAAAGCCCACGCCCTTTGCCTCACATTGGGTGGCTTGGGCTTGCTGCTCATGGGCGTTTTCACCAGCAAATACCATCTTATCATCTCCATGATTGGCATCGGAATCGCTTGGGCGAGCACCGTGTCAATGCCCTATGCCATCTTCGCAAGGCATTTGCCTCCCGGCAAATTGGGTGTTTACATGGGTATTTTCAATTTCTTCATTGTGATACCTGAAATTCTTGCAACGCTGTTTTTTGGCTATATCTTGAAGCATTTCTTGGGCAGCAACACCCTTTACGCAGTCATGCTGGCGGGGGCCATGTTGTTGCTGGCAGCAGGCTTGGCACTCAGGGTAAAGGATGATGGTGAAGCGTGAGCGATGGACTATAATTGGTCAACGGTGTTCTGGACAGGCTTACTTTGTCCAGACACCGAAAATATCATAGGCATCGTCGTTGCGGTCAAAATGGAAGCCAATGACCTGACCCGGCGCTACGAAGGATGTGCCCACCGTTCCGACTTCACCAGTGGGCATTTCCACTCTTAGGCTCAGGTATTTCAATTTCCCGGATTTCTTGCTGAACTCCATTTTCGGGCACTCAAACTTGATTTGATAGCCGTCCCAAAGTTTGTCCTTCAGGTCGGTCAGTTCAGCCTTGGTGGCATCTTTGGTGATGGTTATGGTTAGGATGTTTTTTTCATCCTTCATCCATTTGTTCTGCTGCGCAAAAACGGTGGACGATGCGATAACGAAACACACGAATAGTGTTAAGGCTTTCATGTTATTGCTTTTGATAGGTTTTAGCTTGGCCCTATTTGGCCGAAAGGCAAACAAAAATAGCATAACTTACTAATAATCAAGCACAAAAAAGGGCTTCCCGACAGTATTGCCGAGAAGCCCAACCATAGTGTTTGTTTAAGTCAAAACCGTTCGTTAGTTCTTGGCTATCACCAATGATTTTGCCACGGCCCGGTGCCCCGGTGCAACCAACCAGACGATATAATGCCCTTCGTGGAAGTTCCGGACGTCAATCTGGAAGAACTTGCCATAGACTTCGTCCAAATTGTACTCCTTTTCTTGCAATCCGAGGTCGTTGTATATTTTGATGACCACGTCCTTTGCGCCCACATAAGTTTCCAAATTGAGCTTCACAAAATCGGTTGCTGGGTTCGGGAAAAGGCTGTAATCCGTAACATCTTCATAATGAATAAGATAGACTTCGGAGTATCGGAAAGTACCGTCCAGTCGCACCATTTTCACCCGGTAATAATTATCGCCGTTTGCAGGTTGTAGGTCAAACCCGTTGTACAGTTCAGTGGAGTGCCCGCCTTTTGAAACCAGCTCTTCCACTGCTTCGAATTCATTTCCATCAAGGCTGCGCTCCAGCACATAGGCATGGGTCATGTCGCCCATATTGTGCGTCCAATAAACAGCCACGTGCTCTTCGTATTTATGGGCTTCCACTTCCAAACGCTCGGAGTGTGCGCTGGTAATGGCCGTGCTTACCGTTATGGTTTGGTTCACTTCGCAAATCAGTTGGTAACTAGCGCTGAAGTATTTCGCCTTCACATAAAAAGTCCCCACTGGCACGTTCACCACTTTGCTTGCTCCGCAATTGCCAAAGCAACTGAAATAGGGCTGCCAGCTAGAGGTGAAGATTTCGAGCGAGGTAATCGGCGCACCGTCCAGCCCCGTCACGCTGATGCCACCGGTCACCGGGGTGATATGGATATTGGCACAGTTCGGAGTACCAGTTCCACCACCGCCGCCACCAGTAGCAGGAAGCACCTTCAGCGGGCGCATCATGTCATGGTCTTCGTGCGAAAGAATATGGCAATGCCAAACATAGTCACCGGGAATATCGAACTTAACCTTGTAGCGTGTACGGTGCATGGGATAGTTCACTGCTGTGTCCTTCCAGCCCTTTTCGTTGGATGCTGGCGCAATGGGTGCCCCCATCATGACGATATTGGAAAGTGCACCCGTCACGGGGTCTTGCGTAGCCATGAACTCCTGTCGGTCAATCAATTCAAACACCACTTGGTGGAGGTGAATGGGGTGGGCATCCATGGTGGTATTGTATATTTCCCAAATCTCCACGTCACCCACTTTAGGAGTCTCCGTCACGGGGTCTATCCAACCCAATTGGCCGTTGGCGACCGTGCCGAGCGAAGGCAGTATGCGCCCATACTGGTCGGTGCCTTCGAAAAGCAGCACTTGGCGGGTATTTTGCGCAGCACCCAAAAACTGTATCGGCTGGCGCAAGGTGTTTGGGACATTGAAAGCAGTGCCCGTGGGTTGGTTCACCCTGAACATCATGATTTGCCCGGTGGTAGCAGGGTCGGCAGCACCACCTAGCGGCAAGGCTGTCAATGGGTCAATGCCCTGGAACGGGCCATCTGGGCCAAAGTTTTGCAGCACAACCTGTTGGCCAGCCATCGCACTAAAGTCAATAATCAGGTCGGCACGCTCGCCGGGGGCAAGCAGCAGTTCCGTCAAGGTCACGGGGGCGTTCAGCAAGCCGCCATCCGTTCCAATCTGTTTGAAGGAAGCGCCGTTCGATAGCTTGAACAGGTAAACCCGGCTGTCGGAGCCGTTCACCACCCGGAAACGGTATTTCGTTGGTGCAACATCGAGCGCTGGCCAAACCGTGCCATTCACCATGATATAATCCCCGAAGAACTCCGGCAAGATGGATGGGTTTGGCAGCAGTGGGTCGCCGGGGTCGGAAGGGAAAAACAGTTGGCCACTGGGGCTGAACATCTTGTCCTGCACCACGATTTCCCGCTCATAAGCCCCCGAAGGCAGGTTGAGCGACAACTCGTTTTGGTCACGGTGCAACCACATGCCCGCCAAGCCTGCATACACATTGAGCCTTGTGAAACCCAAAGCGTGGTCGTGGTACCAGAGCATGGCCCCCTCTTGGTCGAGGGAGTAGTGATAGATGTCTTTTTGCCAATTTGGCCCAAGTTCTGTGAAGCTTTTCGTGAACCAAGCCTCTGGGTGGCCGTCGCTGGCAGGCTCGGTATGGCCACCATGCAAATGCGCTACCGTTGGTATGCCCAAGGCCGGGTGGGCCAAGTGAATGGTATGGTCAATGGGCAGCAAATGTGAGTGGCCATAGTTGAGGTTGTTCATCCAGCGAACGTCAATAGGCACATTTTTCATCGTCACAAACGTGGGGCCTAGGTGCATCTTGACACCATTGTAGGTATAGCCCCAAGCCGTGGTGTACATCGGGTTGCCATTCGAATCCGTGAGGCCCATATAATAGCTGCCTTCCTCCATCGAAACATTGTAGGTACCGCCAGCCGTGGCATTGATGCGGGGCGGGGCGGGCAATTGGTTCACGAATTTGGGATGCTGTGTTGGTGGCAAAAGCGTTCCAGTAGTTATCGGCGTTCCTGCACAAGTGCAGCCACCAACCTGAATCACATCGTTTGTTGTATTCGCATTGCCGTCGTTGCAGGTGCTGCCTACGGGTGCAGGCAATGCCGCATTATTGGGCGCACAGTCTAAGTTGTTGCAAATGCCATCGCCGTCCGAGTCGCCGCCTTGGTTGGCGCAAGGCGAAGTGCTGCCCACAGTTACGGTCTGTTGCTTTTCGCAAATAAGCGCATAAGCTGCCGTGTAGTATTTTGCATACACGTTGTAGGTTCCAGCAGGCACTGTCACCGTTTGTGATGCTCCGCAATTTGCGAAGCAACTGTACATCTGTTGCCAATTGGCACTGAATACCTGCAAAGCGCTGATTGGTGCGCCATTCAATCCTGTCACGGTGATATTGCCAGTGCCAGCGGTGATGCTAATGCCGGTGGTGCAGTTTGGCGTATTGGTGGGCGTGCCCGCACAAGTACAGCCGCCAGCTTGAATAATGTCATTAGTTGTGTTCGGATTGCCATCATTGCAGGAAGTGCCGGGAGGGGCAGGCAAGGCAGCATTCGTTGGGGCGCAGTCTGTATTGTCGCATACGCCATCGCCATCCGAGTCGCCGCCTTGATTGGCACATGGGGAGGCACCGTTCACGGTTACGGTTTGTTGTTTTTCGCAAATGAGCGAATAGGCTGCCGTGTAATATTTGGCCACCACCAAATAAGTGCCTGCTGGTACGTTCACCGTTTGCGAAGCGCCACAGTTGGCGAAGCAAGAATACTGCTGCTGCCAAGTGCTGGTGAATATTTGGAGGGAACTGACAGGTGCGCCGTTCAGGCCCGTGACGGAAATATTGCCGCTACCGACAGTAATGTTGATGCCCGTGGTGCAATTAGGTGTGTTGGAAGTTGTGCCAGCACAGGTGCAGCCATCCGCTTGGATTACATCGTTTGAAGTATTCGGGTTGCCATCGTTGCAAGCCGTGCCGGGCGTGTAGGTTTGCGAACTGAGCACCACATTGCCGGTTGGGCTGGAGGTGCAACCTGCGGCGCTCGTAACCTTGAAGGTATAGGTGCCTGCGGCAATTCCCGTGACGGTAGTGGTAGCACCAGTGCCAGTTGAGTTTACGCTGCCAGGGTTGCGGGTCAGGGTCCAAGTGCCGCTGCTTGGCAATCCGCTCAAAGCCACGCTGCCGTTGGCAGAAGTGCAGGATGGGTTGGTTTTGGTTCCCACAACGGGAGCGGTCGGCACGCTTGGCACGGCATTGATGACCACATTGGCGGAAGCCGAAGAGGCACAGCCCGAAGCGTTTTTGACGGTATAGGTGTAAGTGCCGGTTGCTAGCCCGCTGATGGTTGTGCTAGTGCCAGTACCCGTTGTGTTCACGTTGCCGGGGCTGCGGGTGAGGGTCCAAGTGCCGCTGGTGGGCAAACCATTGAGCACCACACTACCGGTTGAGGTGGTGCAGCTTGGTTGGGTGGTAGCGCCAATGGCAGGTGCTGTGGGAAACCCGCCGGAATTGAAATTATCCGTTTGGGTCAACAATATGGAAGTGGTATAACTGCCCAAAAGCGTACCGTCTGTCTGGCGGTAGTTGAACTGTTCGTTCCAAAGGGTGGTGGTTGTCCAAGAGGCATTTGCGTTCAAAGTGGTCTGATAGGACTCCCCCCAAAATGAAGCTTTGTAAATCTTCATCGTTTGGCAACCTGTATTTTTTATGGTCAACCAAACGGTGGCGTTGGCATGTTCACTTGCCATTAAAAAGACAAACATGAAAGCCAAAAAGCCAATGGTTCTGTTTTTAAAGCGTGCAATTTTTAAATTATTGCCGTTAAAATAATGTGGGGTAAATGGGTTTAAAAGTGTAGATGTTTTGTTCATAAAAGCATTTGATTTTGCGAAACATTAAATAGGAGAAACCACTGGCTTTTGCCAGTTGGATTGGGAATAAGTCACAAAGGTTATCAGCGCTGTATTGGTAAGATAGGAATTAGCTTTCAGCCAAAATTTTTGAAGAACGATTGGGCTGCAAATGTACAGAACGGAAATAAAACTTTGACTATAAGCTATTATCATTGCCCCAATATACCCTATGATTAAGGCTAATCGTAGATAACTAATCTT
>JADLHE010000533.1 GCA_020848965.1 Saprospiraceae bacterium | reverse complement strand
GTCCGAATCGGCGATTTTGCCCAAGTGAATGTGACCAGCGCCGCCGAGTTCGACTTGTTCGGAGAAGTGGTTCATTGATTCATGGCTTCACTGATTCATTGTTTCATTGATTCATGGCTACGCAACCATGAAACCATGCAACCATGAAACCATGAAGCCATGCAACCATGAAACAATGAAGCCATGCAACCATGAAGCCATGAAGCCATTCAACAATGAAACAATGAAGCCATGAGTACCACATCCCACCCAATTTTCGCCAAGCTGCAAAACCCCATCTATCAAGCGGTGATGCTCTTGGCTGCCGTGCTGGTCTTCAACCTCGGCGCCATCGCCTTCCGAGCTGCTGGCATGGAAATAGAACAGCGGTTCCCTTGGACGATTGCGGCTTCCTTCCTCCTGTTCTTTGCTGCCATGAACGCCATCATGAGCATTTTCACCCAAAACATGGACCACTACTGGAGCCGCTCCATCCTCAGCTTCATAGGCTTGGCCGCTGTATCAGCCATAATGGCGCAGTTGTTCAGCAAGCTCAGCATGAATGAGGCAGGTTCCTATAAATGGATTTATGTCGTGCTGACGATTGGCTACCTCGTGTTCCTACTGATGCTTACCGCCATGCGCAGGATTGTTGATTTTGCCCAAAAAGAGGAATGGAACCAGCCTAGGCTGCGGCAGAAGCGGAGAAGTTAGGGTTGGGGCATAGCTGGTGACGAGCAGGGCCGTTTTTCAATTTACAGGACAGGTATTGTGCCAGCGGGGGTGGTTTTGATGGACTTATTTACATTCTTTAAATGCAACCCCTGCGTCGTGGTTCATGACACAGGGATTGTTGTTTAACTATTTTTATAAGTTGAACATATACCCAAGTGAGGCCCCAAAGCTCAATAAATTGCCCTTTGTATCTTCGAAATAGTAGTTATCGTTTAGCAAGAAATACTCAATTTTACCACCTATATTAATATGACTCCTTTTACCAATCGCCAACAAAGCCCGCAAACCAATTTGGGCAGAAATATTGAAGCCATTGGCAATATCTTCGATTTCTAATCCTCTAATAACGGGGTCATTCAAACCACCGCCAGTTGTAATAGTTTCAGAGACTTTGTTGAAAGTCTTGTAGAATCCCAAACCACCTACTATTTGCGACCATTTCTTGCTTTTCCCAATATCGTATCTCATCAAAACTGGTACACCTATATTGGTAATGGTTACCTTATTTTTTAACTCAGTGACAGTCCCATTAGTTATATCTTCATCTGTGATGATTCCACCAAGCGTGTGTGTGAATATGGCTTGCATAAAATGGATGCCAGTTCCAATACTTGCTATTCCATCCTTGTCGATTTTTGAAAATACAGTACCTTCAATAGTGAGTCCTGCATCTGCATCAAAGCTGTTGGGGAAGGTCTTAATATCGCCTCTTTCGTAAACAGGTTTTGCCCAATTGCCTCCTGTTCTGACTTCAAGGGAGTTAATGAGTTGGGCTTTCATTGCAGAAGCAAGACCCAAAATCAAAATTGCTAAAATCCAAGATTTCTTCATGATTTTCAGTTTGAATGAATATCGAAGCATGTCGTTCAGTTAAGATTAGGGTAAAATATCAAAAATTGATGCCCATTCCTATATTGCATCCAAAATTGAAGATTCCCCGTTGTGCCAAGTCTTCCTACCTCCCCACAAAGCTACACACCCACCCTCGGAAAACGCACAGTTCCAGCACTTATAAGAGCGTCACGTCTTTTTTCGCCCATTATCAAAAAATCTTTCACCAACTTTGCCGAAAACAACCACGGCAATGAAACTCCTTTCAAAAATTTTCGCTGTTCTCCTGTTCCTTGGCTTCGCATCCTGTGGCACCGAGCCGACCCCTTCCACCAATGAACCCAATGATGTTGGTGCGGTGGACACGACGGTCACCGAATCGCCAGCCGCTACCCCCAACGAACCTGCCCGACCCACTTGCAAGCTGGTGGGCAGTGTGCTGGAGGGCAATATGTTCTGGGCGGGCAATGAAGACCGCTTCGTGGTCATCTCTGCCGAGGAGGAGACCAAGGACAAGGAACTGGGCGAGAGCCACCGCATTCTTTCCGTGTATGACGGTACTTGCAAACAGCTTTTCAGGCAGGTGCTGCCCGTGAACTTCAGCCCGGATTATCCCTATTACCTCACGGACATCACTTATAATAAGGTGAGCAAGCAGGTGGGCATCAGGGGTTGGTACAGTTTCTACCTGCTCGATTTGACGAATTTGAAGCTCTCGGCCCCGCTCACGCCCAAATACCTCAACGAGCGCTACGCCGAGGATGCGCAGAGCGGTTCCATCAAGCGGCTGGAGCTTTGGGAGAACTATATCGTGGGCTATGCAGCCAGCAAGGGGCCGTTCGTGTTCGACATCTCGAAGCCCGACCAACCAACCGTCGTGCTGCCCGCTGCCGAGTTCCCCATCGTGAAGGGCGAGAATTACAGCAGCATGTTCCTGCTGAAATCAACGAACGGCAGCGATACCTACCAAGCCTTGGCGCCCGATTATGACTACGACAAGGAGGAGTTTTCGCTGAACGTGCTGTTCGATAGCCCAAAGAAGTTCAGCACGGTCATCAACAAATCGTTCAGGAACAACCGCTATATCGTTTTGATGGAAAAAGGGGACGGCGCACCGGGCACCAACTTCGCCGTGGACATGAAGACACGCAAAGCGGTTGACCTGCCCGCCGATGTGGCCACCAAAAAGGACACGGAGATTATTGCTTGGTTGAAGAAGCAGGGGTAGGCTGGATACTGGATACTGGATTCTGGATACTGGGATGCCGGGATGTACAACGCTGTTAGGAGGGGCTTAGGAGGGTTTGGAGCTTGGGGGTTTTGCTTCGCAAAATTTCCGTTCAAGCTTTTCAATGGCTACTCGACTCCAAAGTTTATGGAAACAAATTTCCCAACTACCTGCCTTTTATCCAAAATAGGCCGACGTTGATAGAATTATTTAAAAGATAGTGCCATCAAGCCCTAACATTGCCGAACATTTTCACAACAACTAAAAGTATGCAGTTTAGGACTTCCGCAACCGTCATCACAGCGTCGCTTTTCGCTTTTCTTTTGTTCGCACAAAACGTTTCTGCCCAAGAAGCTTGGTCATTGCAGCGCTGCATCGAGTATGCCCGCACCAACAGCATTGCCCTGAAACAGGCGGAGAACAGCATCCAACTATCGGCACTGACCGACAAGGCAAACCATCTTTCACGCCTGCCGAGCGTGAGCGCAAACTCTAATTTTGGCTACCAGTTCGGTCGTACGATTGACCCCGTTTCCAACGATTTCAAGAGCCAAACCATCGCCTTCAACAGCATGGGCCTCAATGCTGGCGCCACGGTTTACAGCGGTGGCCGCATCAACAACACCATCAAACAGGGGCAAATCAACCTGCAAGCAGCCGAAAAAGATGCAATGGCCAGTTTCAACAATATTGCGCTGAGCATCGCCACGGCCTACCTGAACGTGCTGCTTTCGGAGGAGCAACTGGAAAATGCGAACCGCCGCCGGGGCCTCTCCCAGCAGCAGCTCGACCAGACGGACAAGCGCATTGCCGCAGGCACCCTGCCCGCCAACGACCGCTTGGATGTGCTGGCGCAAATTGCCAACGACGAACAGGCCATCATCCAAGCCAAGAACACGATTGACATCAACTACCTGACCCTCAAGGGTTTGATGCAACTCGACCCCGCTACCAACATCAAGGTGGAGCGGCCCAATTTCACCATTCCAGCCGATGCCAATCCCGATGCACTGGACTTTTTCGCCGTGTATGCACAGGCCGTGAACTCCCAGCCACAGGTAGCTGCCAATGAACTGCGGGTGCAGAGCGCAGGGGTGGGCGTTGATTTGGCGAAGGCGGGCTATTTCCCCACCTTGAGCATTTTCGGTAGCCTAAGCTCGTCTTGGTCCGATGTGGCAAAACAGTTTGAAGTGGTTGATTTGGGTACCGTTCGGCAATCCCAAAAATTCTATGTGGACCTTGGGCAGGGCGAAACCGAGTTGGATGTGCAATACGATGTGCCCAATGTTCAGACCAATTTGCTGAACTACCCCTATGCCGACCAAATCAAGAACAACTTTGGCCAGAGCATTGGCGTTGGCATCAACATCCCCATCTACTCCAATGGCCAAAACGACATCAATGTGCAGCGTGCGCAGTTGAACATACTCAACGCCAAATTACAGAGCGACCAAACCAAACAGCAGCTCAAGAACGATGTGCAGCAAGCCATCGCCAGCGCCAAGAACGCTAGGCAGACCTTGGATGCTTCGCAAAAATCCATTGACGCCACCAAAGTGGCCTATGAAAATGCGGAGAAGCGCTTCCAGTTGGGCACCATCAACAACCTGCAACTGCTGACCGCCCGCAACAATTATGATATTGCGCAGACCAACTTGACGGTGTCCAAATACGACTACTTGTTCCGGCTCAAAATCCTTGATTATTACCTTGGAAAAGCAATAAAATTGGATTAAGCATAAAGCAGGGGTTTGGCCCCTTTCTCCAGATGGCGCAGGCGAAGGCTACACCAATTGGAGAAAATCTATTTAGATTGAAAAATTGCTTCGCAATTTTTCAATCTCTTTAACAAGAGCAGTTGATGAAAGTCAGCGCCGACTTAATTGGTCAGCACCAAATTCATCATTCATCATTAATAATTCATCATTATTCAGATATGGCAACGGCAAAAAAGAAAAGGAATTGGCTGGTTTTCGGCATCGTGGGCCTGATAGCAGTGCTCGTGGTGGCAGCCGTCATCAAAGGCAAGAACAGCAACAAGGGCGAACTGGTGGAAACCGAAAAAGCGGCCCTTCGCACCATCAAGGAAACGGTGGAAGCCAGCGGCAAGGTCTTCCCGAAAACGGAAGTGAAAATCAGTTCCGACGTATCGGGCGAGATTGTCGAACTGTATGTGAAGGAAGGCGACAGCATCACGGTCGGACAGGTGTTGGCCAGGGTTGACCCCGAAGCCTACAACTCCCAAGTGGAGCGAGCAGCGGCTGGCGTGAACAGTTCGAAATCGGGCTTGGCCAACGCCAAGGCGCAGATTGAGGCCGCCAGGGCCTCAAAAGAACAGTTGGAGGCACAATTGGCAAACGCCCGTGAAATCCATAAGCGCAACGAGAAACTGTTCAAGGACGGCGTGGTTTCGCAGCAGGATTTTGATGCATCGTTGACGAACGTCAAACAATTGGAATCCAACGTGCGGGCAGCCGAGGCCAATATTCGCTCGGCACAGCAAACGGCTTCCTCGAACGAATTCCAAATCAAGAGCGCCGAGGCTTCCTTGAAGGAAATCAACACGAGCCTCAAGCGCACCACTATTTACGCCACCATGAGCGGCATCTTGTCGAAGCTGAACGTGGAAAAAGGCGAGCGGGTCGTGGGTACGTCCATGATGGCGGGTACGGAAATCATGCGCATTGCCGACCTCAAGTACATGGAGGTGCAGGTGGAAGTGACGGAGAACGACCTCCCCCGCATTGCCCTTGGGCAAATGGCCACTATCGAAATTGATGCCTACCTCGACCGCAAGTTCACGGGCAAGGTGGTGGAAATTGCGCACACGGCCAATAATTTGGTCAGCTCCGCAACGGGTTCCGTGAACCTCACCACCGACCAAGTGACGAACTTCATTGTGACGATTGACATTGACCAATCCTCCTACAAAGACCTCGTGAAACCGGGCAAGCCCTACCCTTTCCGCCCCGGCATGTCGGCCTCCGTCGAGATTTTGACGAACACGGAGGACAAAGTGGTGAGCGTACCCATCCAAGCCGTGGGCACTCGTGACAAGGAAGAAAAGGCAGCGGATGCACCTAAAAAAGCGGAAAAAGTAAACGAGGAAGCCGCCGCCGCAGACGCCGCCACTATGGGCATGGACGACCTTTTGGAAGTAGTCTTCGTGGTCATGCCCGGCGATTCCGTTGCGCAGCGCACCGTAAAAACGGGCATTCAGGACAACGATTATATCCAAATCTTGGAAGGTTTGAGTGATGGCGAGGAAGTCGTTATTGGGCCTTATGCCGCTGTTTCAAGAAAGCTGGAGACTGGCACCAAAATCCAGAAAGAGACCAAGGAAGACAAGGAAAAAAAGAAGAAAAAGGAGAAAGCAGAAGAAGATAAGGTAGAGGTGGAAGTGGATTGATGGCTATTGGTTATTGGTTATTGGCTGTTGGTTATTGGCTGTTGGCAGCCAACAGCCAATAACCAACTGTCCTCCTTTATTCCCAAATCGAAATCATTTTCGTGGAATAGTTGATGGAAAACTTGCCAGCTTTGAAAAACGGGTAGCCGAGTAGCCCATCCACGCCGTTGTTCACGAGGTTTTGCAGGTGAGAAATATCGGAAAACACGAAGCGCATATTCCAGAAATTCAGGCCGCCGATGGTCGTTTCCACCACGTCCCCGGCATAAGTGCCTTGCGAGCCGCCAGTCATGCCCATTACACCTGCATTGCTCACGGGCGTTACCAGTTCCTGTTCCAGTTCCATCGCTTTTTGAAGGTCGAGCATATTGGTATTGGCGCCTGTATCAAGGCCGAGGCGCAGTTTTTTATCGCCAATCTGTACTTCGATGACGGGCAGATGGCCAGCCATCGTGAACGGCACTTGCGATTTCAAGTTCCAGCCCTCCAGTTTTGCGGTTTTGCCTTGCGGCACCAGCGTGATGAGCAGGTTCTCAAAATCAATGAGCAAGTCGAAATCCTCCAAGAATTTATAACCAATCAGCCCGGCGATGGGGCGGTCCGTCACGTACTCCAGCGCCCCCACGTCGGTGGTCAGTGCGGGCATATCGAACTTGCGGACACCGGCCCACGAGAACATGCCGATGGTCTTCCATTCGCCCGCCATGCCGCCTTGCAGGCTACTGGCCTGTATGCTGGCCGTTTCGCCCATTTTTTCGTTCAGAATCATCATGGGCGAGCCAGTGTCCAAGATGAAATTGGCCGACTGGCCATTCAACTCGGCCTGCACTATCACCATGCCACGCACCAGTTCGAACTGGGTGACAGCGGGCAAATCACCTTCATTTTTTGAGAACACGGGGTTGCTGAACAGCAATCCGAGCAGCAGCCAAGACAGCAGATTAAAAGCCTTTTTTCTCATTTGTTCAGTGTTTAAACAGGGTGACGGGGAGTCGTTTTATCGCATCAGCATAAGTTTAAAAATTGGCGGATGCCAGCCACGCAGCCAACATGCCTGATTTGTTTAAAGCCATATTTTTCGTTGGGAAAACAGTGTGCAGCGTTGCAACGCATCAATTAGCGCCTAGCAACGACAAGGGAATAGCCTATGATGAATAGTGGGAAAATAGCAGTGACGAAGGGGGAAACCGAAAGCCTTTTTACATGGATATTAACACCTTTGTTAAATGAAAATTGTGCCGTTTTTTCAGCCAGCCAAAATCCCGTGTTTTTAAATTGTCCACAGAAATGCAAGATAATTCCAAAAGCCACCCAATATGCACTTCAATATTTCGCCAACCGCTCAAAAATACAGGCGCCTAAAAATCTTGTTCGGTTAATTCAAAATCCGCCTTTTTGAAAACATTTCAAATCCAGTGTCTAAACATCTTTTATTTTTAAAAAAATACTCACCGAAGTTTCGACTTTTACCGCATTGAATCATTTTGACAAACATCCTAATTCGCATGAAAATCAACTTCACTACCCTATTCCTCACCTTGGCCTTTTTCCTCATCGGCACGGGTGGTTGCAATCCCAGCAAAAAAGCGGGCCGCCAAAAAGACTACCTCAACGAACCGGAAGCTGACCGCAGCAAACGCATGGAATGGTGGCGGGAAGCCCGCTTCGGCATGTTCATACACTGGGGCCTCTATGCGGTGCCTGCCGGCAAATGGGGCGCAAAGGACAGCTACGGCGAGTGGATTCGCACCTCTGCCGAAATCCCGCTCGATACCTACGACCAGTTCCGGGAGCAGTTCAACCCCACCAAGTTCAGCGCCAAGGACTGGGTGCAAATGGCCAAGAACGCCGGCATGAAATACATCGTCATCACCACAAAGCACCATGACGGCTTCGCTATTTACGACAGCAAGGCCAGCGACTTCGACATCATGGAGACGCCCTTCAAACGGGACGTGCTAAAGGAACTGGCCGAAGAATGCAAAAAAGAGAACATCAAGCTCTGCTTCTACCACTCCATCATGGACTGGCACCACCCCGACTACCTGCCTCGCCGCACCTGGGAAAAGGACCGCCCCACCAAGGGCGCCGATATGGACCGATACGTGGCCTATATGAAAAAACAACTGAAAGAGCTACTCACCAACTACGGCGACGCTCCCCATGTGCTTTGGTTCGATGGCGAATGGGAAGCCACTTGGAACAGCGAGCGGGGCAAAGACCTCTACAACTATGTGCGCAGCCTCAAGCCCGACGTCATCATCAACAACCGGGTCGGAGCAGCAAGGAACGGGATGCAGGGCTTCACCTCCCCCGGCCAGTTCGCCGGGGACTTTGGCACGCCAGAGCAAGAGATTCCAGCCACTGGCCTACCCGGCGTGGACTGGGAAAGCTGCATGACCATGAACGGCAATTGGGGCTACAATGCCGCCGACAAAAACTTCAAATCCACGAAGGAACTGCTGCAAAACCTAGCCGATATCGCCAGCAAGGGCGGCAATTTCCTGCTGAATGTAGGCCCGACCTCCGAGGGCTTGTTCCCCAATGAGAGCATCGTTCGCCTGCGGGAAATGGGCGAATGGATGAAGAAAAACAGCGAGTCCATCTATGGCACATCGGCCAGCCCGCTCGGCAATTTTGATTGGGGCCGCATCACTATGAAGCAAAAAGACGGCAATACCATCCTCTACCTCCACGTCTTCGAGCCGCCCCGTGACAACAAGCTCGTGCTGAACGGCGTGGCCAATTTGCCGATGGGCGCTAGTTTCCTCGCCAATTCATCGGGCAAGGCGCCCAAGGTCGAGCGCATGGACGACGGCATCGTCGTGGAGTTGCCGCAGGCAATGCCCGATAAAATCAACTCGGTCATCATGCTGCAACTCAAGGGCAAACCCGACATCCACCTACTGCCCATTGCGAAAGCAGCCCGTGACCTGTTCATTGACAAAATGGAAGTGACGCTCGTGGACGAAGGCGGCAACGTGGACATCCACTACACCACCGACGGCTCTGCGCCCACCGCACAGTCGCCGCTGTACAAATCGCCCATCACGCTGACGGAAACGACCATCCTCACGGCCCGCTCGTTCCGCAGTGGCAAGCCCATCAGCGGCACGATGCAAAAGACGTTTTGGAAAAAAGCAGCGAAGCCCAGCACCAACCTGGGCGGCATGGCACCGGGGCTTCAGTACTTCTTTTTTGAGGGGGAATGGAGTAAAATCCCGGATTTCAACCACATGACAGCCGCCAAGAAAGGCACGGTGAAGAACTTCGACATCTCTGCCAAAAGTGCCGATGGCGAACGGTTCGGCTACGAGTTCCGGGGCTTCATCAAGTTACCAGAAACGGCTGTTTACTCCTTTACCACCTCTTCCGACGACGGCAGCACGCTGTCCATTGACAACGAAATGGTGGTGGACAACGATGGCTTCCACGGCTCCAAAAAAGTTACGGGCATGATGCCGCTGGAAGCAGGCTACCATGAAATACTGGTGCGCTACTTCGAGGGCACGGGCGGCGATGAGCTTCGGGTCTGGTGGTCTTCCGATAAAATTGCGGAGCAACAGATACCGGACAATGTGCTGTTTCATGTGAAGCCGAAATAAGCGTTGGGCCTTCTTTTTAGGCCAATCATTCTATTGCCGTAAGGCGAGACTTACCAAGGGGCGGTGATTTGATTTTTAATGATGCAAAAAATCAAGTCACCGCCCCTTTTTATTTTTGCTTTAAAAACATATTGTTTTAAATTTGTCTTAACTTTGAGGAAATTTAAACAATCATGTTTCAAAACGCAGTTGCACACCTCGACCTCGATGCCTTTTTTGCCTCGGTGGAAGTATTGAAAAACAGTGCCCTGAAAGGGAAGCCGCTCATCGTGGGCGGCATGAGCGACCGGGGCGTGGTGGCTTCGTGCAGCTACGAGGCCAGGAAATTCGGGGTGCGCTCCGCAATGCCCGTGAAGATGGCCCTCCGCCTCTGCCCCGATGCGCTCGTAATGCGGGGCGACCACGACGAGTACAGCCGCCAATCCAAAATCATCACAGATATTATTGACGAGGAAGCGCCCTTGTTCGAGAAGGCCAGTATTGACGAGTTTTACCTCGACCTCACGGGCATGGACAAGTACGTGGGCTGCTGGAAGTGGTCGCAGGAACTGCGCCAGAAAATCATGCGGGAGACCGGGCTGCCCATGTCCCTGGGCTTGGCGGTGAACAAGCTCGTGTCGAAAGTAGGCACGGGCGAGGCCAAACCGAACGGCGCAAAACTGGTGGAGAACGGCATGGAGAAGGCTTTCCTCTCGCCGCTTTCCATCCGGAAAATCCCGTCCGTGGGCAAGGAAACCTACCAAAAGCTCAGCACAATGGGCGTGCGGCAGGTGGGTGTTTTGGCGCAGATACCGCCTAAGTTGCTGGAGCGGGAGTTCGGCAAACATGGCGTCTCGCTTTGGAAAAAAGCCAATGGCATTGACAACTCGGCCATTGTGCCGTACCACGACCGACAGAGTATCAGCACCGAGCGCACTTTCCAGACCGACACGATTGACCTGCGCTTCCTGAAAGACCAACTGACGGACATGGTGAGCCGCCTCGCCTTCGATTTGCGCAGCCAAAAAAAACTGACCTCTTGCGTAAGCGTAAAAATCCGCTACACGGACTTCAACACCTATTCATTGCAGCGCACCATCCCCTACACTGCGCATGATGGGCCGCTACTGGCACAGGTCAAGGAGCTTTTCGAAAAGCTATACCAACGCCGACAGCTCGTCCGGCTGATTGGGGTGAAGTTCTCCAACCTAGTGCATGGGCATAGCCAAATGAGCCTTTTCGACGACACGCAGGAAGCGTCAAACCTGTTGCAGGCAATGGACAAAATACGGCAGCGGTTCGGGGAGCGGGCAGTGTTTCGGGGAGTGCTGGGGCGGTGAGCCATTAGCAATTTTCGTTTTTTTCGCAAAAGCCATACCTTGCGTAAAAATCCGACACAAAGGAATCGGTATCCAGAAGAATTCCATTACGCCTTGGGCAACCAAGGCACGATGGAATGGCTGAACGAAAGATTGGATGAAATAAACGACATCAGGAAGAAACTTCGAGACATCAACGAAGGTTTCTAAGGTCAAAAAACATAGACATGGTAGCGCAGAAAAAAATGATGCCACCGGCCGAAATCACGGAAGAGCTTCGGCAAATCAAAGTCGAAATCCTAGCAGAGGAGCTGACCCCCGAAGGCAAGGATGCTGTATTGTCCGAATTGGATAAAATCAGCAACCTGCTCATAGAAATGAAAGGACAAAACCAAGCCCCTAAAGCTTCAAAAAGTCATAAAGCTTGATATAAAACAGGGCTTTACACAATACAACGCATCTAAAAATTCATGGAACCACAAGACCTTCAACACCTCCACGAAGCCATCAAGGCATCACCCGACAACCTGCCGCTGCGCAAGCTCTACGCCAATGCCTTGCTGAAAAACAACCGCTTTGACGAGGCCGAGGCCGAGTTCAAAGAAGCATTGAAAGCCTGGCCCAACGACGTGAGCCTCAAGACGGGGCTGGCAGAAGCATTTTACAAAAACGGAAAGACCAGCGTGGCGCTCATCCTGATGGAAGAACTGACGGAGTCTGGCCAGCCGCCCGCACAGGTCTGGCTGCTCTATGCCCGCATCCTGCTCAAGGCAGGCGGGGCAGCCGCTGCCAAGGATGCCTACGAAAAAGCCACCCTGCTCGACCCCAGCCTGCGGGACAATTTCTTGGAATCGGAAATCAATATTGCTTCGCAAAAACAGCAAGCACCTGCCGAACCAGAGAAAATCAAACTGAGCGCAGGCCCCGACGACGAGGCAGACGCCGAGCGCATCGTGGACATCGAGCGGCCAAAAATCGGCTTCGACGACGTGGGCGGCATGGAAAAGGTGAAGGAGCCAATCCGCATGAAAATCATCTTCCCGCTCACGCACACCGACCTTTATAAGGCTTATGGCAAAAAAATCGGTGGCGGCATCCTGCTGTATGGCCCGCCGGGCTGCGGCAAGACGCACCTCGCCCGTGCCACGGCCGGGGAAGTAAACTCCAATTTCATCATCGTCGGCATCAGCGATATACTGGATATGTACCTCGGGCAGAGCGAGCGCAATCTGGCCGCCATTTTCCAAAAAGCAAGGGACCTGAAGCCTTGCGTGCTTTTCTTCGACGAGGCCGACGCCCTTGGCGCCAACCGCACGGACATGCGCCACAGCGCTGGCCGCCACCTCATCAACCAGTTTCTGGATGAAATGGACGGTGTGGGCCACGACAACGAGGGCGTGCTCATACTCGCCGCCACGAACGCACCTTGGCACCTCGACCCTGCCTTCCGCAGGCCGGGCCGCTTTGACCGCATCATCTTCGTGCCGCCACCCGACGAGCCTGCACGGGCTTCCATCCTTGAAATCAAACTAAAAGGCAAACCCGTTGGCAACCTCAATCTCGCCCGCATTGCGCAGCAAACAAAGGACTTTTCCGGCGCTGATTTGGAGGCCGTGGTGGACATCGCCATTGAGTCCAAACTGGAGGAATCCATGCGAAAGGGCCTGCCACTTCCCATCGAAGCGGACGACCTCCTGAACGCCGTCAAGCGCCACCGGGCCACCACGAAGGAGTGGTTCCAAACAGCAAAGAACTATGCGTTGTTTGCGAACGAGGCGGGGCTTTATGATGAGATTTTGGAGTATTTGGGTATCAAAAAATAGGTTCTCCTATGTTCGTCACGCCACACGATTTCAACAACGAACCCGCTCAAAAGCACCTTGCTGCGGGTATAAAGCTGTTGGAATTGAGGCGTTTTGAAGAAGGCATAAAAGAACTCAGTCAGTATTTACAAGCACGCCCAGAAGACCCTGCGGGGCATTACCACCTATCGAGGGCGTACTACGGACTGGCCAAATACGATGAAGCGATTGCTTGTGCTGAGCAGTCCCTTTCCATTGACCCCTTCAAGGGACAACCGCTGCATATTATAGGACTTGCGCATTATAAAAAGGGGGAATGGAAGGAAACGGAAACGTTCCTGAAACGAGCCATTGAGCTTGAACCAAAAAACACGGAATACTGGCTCTCATTGGCCGTTCCCTACCTCCACCGGGCAGAGTGGAACAAAGTGGAATCGTGTGTGGAAGAGGTCATGAAAGTCAACCCGCAGCATCCGGTTGCCTTCAATTACAAGGCGCAGTTGGCCATGCAAAAAGGAGATTTTGCAAAGGCAAAGGAATACATCGGCGTGGCATTAAACACGGAACCCGAAAGGAGCATGCACCATGCAGTGGCAGGGCAAATAGAAGGTATGGCCGGAAATGCCGGCCATGCGCAACTGCATTTCGATACGGCCATCAACAAAGACCCAGCGCAGGTCGGGCATCGGTTACGATACCTCAACACAAGGTTCTCAGGCAGTTTTTGGGGACAATTCTACCTCCAAAGCAGCATCTGGGGAGCCGCAAAGTTCAATGGCTACTATTTGATATTGTTAGCCTATATACCCATTTACTCGGCATTTTATAATACTTTGCAAGCCGACATGGGCATCATAATGTGCCGTATATTTTTTGCTCCCATCCTTCTATTATTTGCCGTGTACACTGCCATTCCAACACTTTACAAAGCATACCTGAACGAAAAAAACTGGGGCGGAGAAGGAGTTGACATGCGGGAAGACCTCTGGAACTGCGCTGGCCTTACTATTGGTCTGTTGCTTTCAGCCACTGGTATTTTCTTGGCAAATGAAGATGTGACACTATTGGGCGCTTTGTGGTTGTTGTTTATGGGTGGCATCAATTGGGTCAGGTTTTTCAAAAGCAAGTTCGTTAGAATAGTCTTGACAATTCTATT
>JADLHE010000532.1 GCA_020848965.1 Saprospiraceae bacterium | reverse complement strand
GTGCAAACCTTTACGTTCCTCAACTACACTGGAACAAGGACGGGAACTTTCACCAATGTCAATTTTCCAATCGTGCCTGGCGTATTGTTCACGGTTTCCTACTTCGCCAATTCCGTGGTACTCAAAGCCGAAGCAGCCTCACCACTGCCCGTGGAGATGGTTGATTTCAAGGCAGTCATGTCTCAAGGTCAAGCCAAAATCAATTGGATAACCGCCAGCGAAAGAAACAATGATGGCTTTGAGGTGCAGCGCAGCAAGGATGGCGAAACCTGGGAACCGCTGGGATTCGTGGCAGGAAAGGGAAATTCAACGGCTGAATCTCGCTACCATTTCATGGATGAAGCACCCCTGCCAGGCATCAGCTATTACCGCTTATTGCAATTGGACTTGGATGGTCAGCATTCTTTTTCAGATATGGTGAGCATTGAAAACTCAGGGGCGAAGGAGCCAATCTTGGTTTACCCCAACCCTTTCAGCCATGAATTTTACTTGGACCATGACAAACCTGCCCAAGTGACCATTTTCGATGGGCGTGGGCAATTATTGGCTTCGTTTGACTTCGATGCTCCGACGCAAATGCCCCTGAACATGGAGCAATACGTCAGCGGCACATATTTCCTGATGATTCGGTCGGAAAACACCAACCAAACCATCCAGGTTGTGAAGCTATAAGTTCCTCATTTGGGTGCGGCTGATGAGGCTGTATCATAAGTCAGTTGCGCCTAAGGCGCAACGAATTAATGAACGCAGAGGCACTAAGGCGCAGAGGATTATACTAATCTCTGCGTCTTTGCACCTCTGCGTTGAAATTTAATTTTTCGCCCTTGACTGCCGTCAGGCAGGGAAGGCGGAAAAGCAACTTATGATACAGTCTCTTGCGTTTTTGAGCAAAGCGATTTTGCTAATTTTGGTCAGATGCGCTAAAGGGAGCAACGGGTTTGCAGTAAGTTATTACTACATTTGTCACAACTGGATAATTGATGCCAGTGTGGCCAAATGTTAGCATGATGAAAGAATTACCAGCTACCGATACATCCAATTTTACAACTCATCTACCTGCTTTCCAATGGTCAGCCAAAGGCAAGCGAGCGGCAAGGGGACTTGTCTTTTTGGCCCTAGTCCTGTCTGTTCCAAACTTGCTTTGGGCATGTGACGCAGTGCCGCCCCTGATGACAGGCGTTACCAATATCTGCCCATCCCAAACGGGCACTATTGGGGTTGGAAACGCCGCCGACTATGTTAGTTTCATCTGGAGCACGGGCGGCAATACTGCCCAAATCACGATTTCAGCGTCCGGCACATACACCGTCACCGTGACGGATGCGGCAAGCTGCACGGCGATTGGTACGGTAAACGTCACTTCTGTAAGCTCCGTCACCGCCATTGACGCAGTCATAACACCGCAAAACTCCTGTCTCACACCCAATGGAGCCATAGACATCACAGTTTCACCGCTTGGCACTTATTTGTACAACTGGTCGAACGGGCAGACCGTGCCGGACGTGAGCGGCTTGGTAGGAGAGCATTATACCATTACCGTGACGGATGTGAGCGGGTGCTCCGCAACGGCCACTTTTACGGTTCCGGACAATACAATACCGCCTCTTTTTGATGTTTCCAATTCGCCCTGTACTTGCATGCAGCCAGACGGCAATATTGACCTCCAAATGCAAAACCCCGCTGGCAACTATTCCTTTATTTGGAGCAGCGGACAAACCACCGAAGATGTCTTCCAAATTTTTCCGGGCACCTATACCGTGACCATCACCGACGACGATACTGGCTGTACCAGCATAGGTACTACCACTCTGGGGAATACCAATTTTCTGCCCTCGGTAAGCGGGACAACCACCCCCAACACAAGCTGCGTCAACACGGATGGCAGCATCATCACCGAGGTTTACCCGGATTGGGTGCCCTATACTTATGCATGGTCGAATGGCGCCAATTCGGCTGTTTTAAGCAACCTGGCCCCCGGTACTTACACTGTCACGGTCACGCATGGCGTTGTCTGCACGGCCAGTGCTTCCTTTACCATCACAAATATTCCCGCTTCGCCAGATATTGTAGGCAATGTTGCACCCGAAATCTGCAATACGGGCAATGGTGGAATAGATATTTTGGTCATGCCTTTTGGCAATTATAATTACCAATGGTCGAATGGTGCAGGCACAGAAGATTTGGGCGGCGTATCAGAAGGATTTTATACCGTGACCGTTTCATCGCCAACAACCAGTTGCTCCGCAACGGCGAGCTATTTTGTACCCAACAACACGGTTGATTTGCTATTTTTTGAATTTATGACCCCCGTCACCAATTGCATAACGCCCAATGGTGCCCTTGATATAGATGTGACCCCGCCCAATAATTACACTTATAGTTGGTCGAATGGTGCTGCTACGCAAGACCTTAGCAATGTCAGTGCTGGGGCATATTCCGTCACTGTGAGCTTAGGCAATGGCTGTACCAGCACGGCATCCTTCAACATTGAAGAGCAATTCAACTACCCATTCTTGCTGTACAATGTATCACCGACAAGCTGTGGTTTGCCGAATGGTGCCATTGACCTCTTTGTTGACCCACCAACAGGGACGATATATTCCTGGTCAAATGGAGCAATTACGGAAGATGTCAGCAACCTTCAGGCTGGTAATTACGGTGTCACGGTGACCTCCACGACAAATGGTTGCAGTACGTTGGACAATATCACCGTCAACAACGGTGGTACCGATTTCACGCTCTCAGCGCTTTCCACCGCCAATACTTCCTGTGCTTCGGTCAATGGGGCCGTGAACCTCAGCGTCACGCCAGCAGGCAGTTACACTTATTTATGGTCAAATGGTGCTAACAGTCAAGACCTCCAAAACGTGGGCGCAGGGAGCTACACCGTCACGGTTTCAGCGGGCGGCAACTGCACGGCCACGGCCAGCTACACCGTGCCGAACAACTCCGGGGCACCCAGCTTGACGGCCATTGCCGCCGATGCCATTTGCGGATTGAGCAATGGTGGTGTTGATATAACGGCTTCACCCTCAGGTGTTTATCAGTATTTATGGTCAAATGGCGCTACAAGCGAAGACCTGCCCAGTGTCGCCCCCGGCAGCTACTCGGTGACGGTGACTGATGTCAATGGATGTTCCAATTCCACCGCTGTTCAAGTGCCGAACACAACGACCGCTTTTAGCCTCAGCGCTACACCTAGCCCGAATACTTCCTGCACGGGCGGAGACGGAAGTATTGATTTAAGCACCTCGGCCAGCGGTACACTAAGCTATCTTTGGTCGAACGGAGCCAATAGCCAAGACTTGCAAAACCTGCTTGCTGGCACTTATACCGTCACGGTCACACAGGGCGTAAATTGCTCACAAACAGCTACTTATCTGGTAACGAGCAATACGCCAGCTCCGGTTGCCACACCTTCGATGACACCCGCTTCCTGTGGCCTTGGCACTGGTACAATTGACCTTTCGGTGCAGCCCGCAGCTGGCAATCTCTTTTCATGGTCAAATGGCCAAGCCACCGAAGACCTACAGAACCTAGCCCCCGGCAGCTATTCCGTGACCATCACCGGGGCCAATGGCTGCACGGCCACCAATAGCATTTTGGTTCCCGACGCACCAGCCAACTTCACGCCTACTGGCATTTCCATCCCCAATACTTCCTGTGCCGTTCCAAATGGCAGCATTGACCTATCGGTCGCTCAACCGGGCAGTTTCGATTACCTCTGGTCAACGGGAGCTTCCAGCGAAGACCTCCAAAACCTCGCTCCCGGCAACTATTCCGTCACTGTGACCCTTGGCGCAACTTGCTCATTGTCAGCGAGTTTTACGGTGGAAAACGACACCCCGGCTCCGCTTGTCGCTGGCGTGGGCATCGCAGCTACCTGCGGCCAGGCCAACGGGGCCATTGACCTCAACGTGACGACCTCCATCGGCGGCACCGAGTTCCTATGGTCGAATGGCATCAACAACGAAGACCTTCAAAACCTTGCTCCTGGCACCTACAATGTCACCGTGACGGCGGGTAATGGTTGCACCGCAACGGCCTCCGTTCAGGTCACGAACCTCAACAGCAATTTCAGTTTGGCGGCTGCGCCAATTGCCAGTTCATCTTGTTTGGCTGCCAATGGGAGCGTGGTGCTAAATGTCTCGCCATCAGGTAGTTATGCTTATTTATGGTCAAACGGGGCGACTAGTCAAAACCTGCAAAACGTGCCTGCTGGCAATTATTCCGTCACCGTCACCGATGCCAGTGGCTGCTCCGATATTGCGACAGCAACTGTGACGGGGTCAGTGCAGCCCACGGTCGCCATCACCGGGCCGAGCGCAGTTTGCAACGGCAGCCCAGCCAGCCTCCAAGCCGATGCGGGTTTTGTGGATTATGAATGGTCGGGTGGTGGCAGCGCTCAGGTTTTTCTTGCGCCGCAATCGGGCACCTACACCGTGACAGCGACCGATGCCAACGGCTGCACCGCAACGGCTGATTTCATGGTCGGAAACTTGCCCGACCCAACGCCAACGATTAGCGGCCCAACGGTGATTTGTGCGGGTAGTGTAGCTACATTCACTGTTGGCGGTGGCATTTTTACTGCCACAACTTGGAGTGACGGAACCAATGCGTCGAGCATAAATGCCTCACAAGCAGGTGCTTATACGGTGACAGTGACCAATGCCAACGGCTGTACGGCTGTTGCTTCGCAAAACCTGAGCATTGGCAGTTCGCTCCAGCCTGCCATCGTCGCAGATGTGGACGGTTGCGCAGCAACCGCCGCTTTGGATGCTGGTTTTGGCTACGCTAATTACCAATGGTCAAATGGGCAAACCGGGCAGGTGCTGGCGGTCACCGCCCCCGGCAATTATACCGTGACCGTCAGCGATGGCAGCGGCTGCACGGGCGAGGACGGGGCCAATGTCGCCTTTCCCATCTTGCCGCAGGTGCAGATTTCAGGTGCCACAGCCATTTGCGTGGGCGGTAGCACCCAGTTTTCGGTGCCAGCGATTTACCAGCAAATCGTTTGGAGCACGGGCGAAACCAACGCTGCCATTGCTGCTTCGCAACCTGGCAACTACACCGTTACCATCACCGACGCCAATGGCTGCACTGCCACGGATGACCACTTGCTTGCTGTTGGCGGCAGCTTGGTCCCCGATATTGCGCCAGCCCCGCCTACCTGCGATGGAACGGAAGTTTTGGATGCTGGGCCGGGCTATGCCACCTACCAATGGTCGAATGGACAGACCACGCAGAGCATTTTGGTATCGGCGGCAGGCACTTATGCTGTGACTGTAAGTGATTCACCATCAGGCGGTTGCAGCGGTTCGGCGAGCGAGGCGGTGAGTTTTCCTGCGCCGCCACAGGTGCAGATTTCCGGCGCTCAAGAGCTTTGCGAAGGCGATGAAACCGAGCTGGCTGCCTCCGGCAATTTTGCCCAATACCTTTGGAGCACGGGCGATATTGCGCAGCAAATCACCATCTCGCAAGGCGGCAGCTACGCCGTGACAATTACTAATGTCAACGGCTGTACGGCCACCAACGCTTGGAATGTGGCGCAATTGCTCGATGAAACGACCTACCTCCAAGCCGTCTCTTGTTCACCATTGGACACGGGTACGGTGCAAACTTTGCTAAGCAACCAAGCAGGCTGCGACAGCATGGTGGTGACCACCACCGTTTTGGCACCGCCCATCACCAGTTCGGTTCAATTGCTGGTTTGCGAAGGCGAATTGGTTTTGTACCAAGGCGCTGGCATCCCGGTCGGCGGCACGCAGGATTTTGTTTTTGCGGCAGCAAATGGCTGTGATTCCATTGTGACGGTCAGCGTGGCGGCGCATCCAGCAGTGAGTTTTGATTTGTCGGCGACGACCACCTGCTGGAACCTTGCCGAAGGCAATATTCAAGTTGAAACGAGTGCTGGCGCAGCTCCATTTCAATATGCTTTGAATGGCGGCGCTGCGCAAGAATCCCCAATGTTTACAGGGCTTTCGGGCGGTGCATATACGGTTGTCGTGGAGGATGCGAATGGCTGCAAACATGCTGAAAACACCGCCGTGCCCCAGACTTCGCCGACGCAGTTATTGGTGGAAGATGCCGTGATTCCTTGCCCGGAGGGCCGAGTGAAATTACAGCCAACGCTCATTGCAGATGACCCAATTGCGGTGCAATGGCAATGGTCGGGCGGCTCGGTAGAAAATACGCTGGAAGTTACAAAAGACGGCATCTACCAAGTGCAGGTGGACGACGGCTGCGAGGTCATTTCCCGTACCATATCCGTGTCCTGGGACGATGAATACCATCGCAACAATTTCTTCTACGTGCCCAACAGCTTCTCGCCCAACGACGACGCCATCAACGATGATTTTCTGGCCTTTGTGGTGCCAACCGTGGAGGTGCTTTCCTTTGAAATGCGGGTCTTTGACCGTTGGGGCACCGAGATGTTTTACTCCAACGACATGGGTCGGGGCTGGGATGGCCAACAGCTTGGGCAGCACATGCAGCCGGGCGTTTATGCGTGGTACATTCAATCGAAAGTGCTGGTCTGCGGCCTGCGGGAAGTGGACGTGTTCTTGAAGGGTGGGGTGACGGTGATGCGGTGAACGCATATTCCGACAATCCAATATCTTCGCCGTCCAAACACCATTCAAATCAAATGGAAAAAATCAACATCCTCATCGTTGAAGATGAAGCCATCGTGTCCCTTGACCTCGCCGACCGACTGGAAGGAATGGGCTATACCGTGGCAGGCACGGCGGCATCCGGCGAGGCGGCTTTGCGCATTTTTGCGCAGCAACCCGTGGACATCGTGCTGATGGACATCCACATCCAAGGCCCAATGGATGGCATTGATACGGCGCTGAAAATCAGGGAGTTGCGCCCAGTGCCGCTCATCTACCTCACCGCCCAAACCGATGGCCCGACCGTCGAGCGGGCGAAAGCGACCTTCCCATCGGCCTATTTGGCGAAGCCGTTTGATGAAAAAAACCTGCAATTGGCCATCGAAATGGCGCTGCACAATTTCGCTTTCCAGACCCCGGCCAGTCCTTTGGCAAAGCCTGAAATGAGTGCACCAATTGTCGAAAAAATAAGCCTCAATGCTGACAATATCCTGCGTACCGAGGCGGCGATTTTCATCAAACAAAACTACAAGTTCGTGAAGTTCAAGCCCGAAGACCTGCTCTACTGCCAGGCCGACGGCGTCTATACCGACCTTTTTACGAAGGAAAAAAAATACACCTTGCGCCTGACCTTGCAGCAGGTGGTGGACAAACTGCAATTCCCGCCGCTGGTTCGGGTGCATCGTTCCTATGCCGTCAATCGGTCTAATATTGACAGCTTCACCGACCAGGACGTGACGGTGGGCAGCATGGAAATACCGATTGGGGCGAGCTTTCGGGAGGAGTTTTTGGGTGGCTTTTTGTTTTCGTGAACGAGGTTTCGAGGTGAAAAGTGTCTCCATGCCTTTTGATACTTACCCACCCTGCTGGTTCAGAGGGACAGCTTTTCGAAAGTTCGCAACTTTCGGAAAGCTGTCCTACAAAACCAGCAGGTGAGGAATATAAAACCATGCGCTTGGCCATAAAAAAATCCTTCATCCTTTGCTTCGCAATGGCGGCCCTTCCTCTCGCCGCCCAGCAGTCCCAGTTGGACAGCCTGTACGCCATTTTTACGAAGGAAAAAACCGACAGCGCCAAGCTGGAGGTGGCATTTGCCATCATTGAAGCCCTCGACATGAACCAAGCCAAGGAGCAAAAACAATGGCTGGACACCACGGAGGCAATGGCAAATCGGAAAGCTGGCACTAGGCAGGGCGTGCTTTGGGAGCATCACCGGGCACAGTGGCGCTTCAGCCTCGGTGACGTGGAAAACGCCTACCATATTGCCATGGACTGCGCCGCCAAGTTCCGGGAAATGGGAGATAGCACGGAAGCCAGCCAATCGTTGCACCTCGCTGGAACCTCCCTGTCGGAGTTCAACCCAAAGGCGGCCATCGGAGTGATGCAGGAGGCGGTGGACATCGCAAAGGCCATCAAAAACGATAACCTGCTAGCCATCGGCTTGACCAACCTCGGCTATGCCCTCGACATGGCGGACATGGGGCAGACCGACCAAGATCGCACCACGCTTGAAGCGGCGCTGGAAGTGTGCATAAAACTGGACAACCTGGAAGGCATCCTCACCAACAACTATAATTTGGTGGAATTCTACTGCTCGCAGCGGCAATTTGGCAAGGCACGGGAACGCATTGCGGAGATGGAGCAATTCCTGACAGGCAGCGAGGATGAAGAATCATTGGTTTTCCCGATTGTTTCCGAAGGGAATGTGCTCATGGCGGAGGGCAAATTGGAGGCGGCGCTGCCAATGATAGAGCAGGGTTTCAATACAGTGAAAAGGCTTGGCATTTGGGACGGGCAATGGGAGTTGTACCCTGTGCTTATTGATTTGTACAAGCGGACGGGGCGGTACCAGCAAGCTTTCGAGTTCCTCGAAAACTATGAAACCATGCAGGACTCCATGATTTCGTTGGAAAAAAGCAAGACCGTGCAGAGCCTGCAAACCCGCTACGAAACGGAGAAAAAAGAAGCCCAAATTGCCGTGCAACAAGCCGACCTTGCCCGCAGTCGCAAAGAAAAATGGGCCTTGGCTGGGGGCTTGGCGCTGCTCGGTGGGCTGTCCGTTTTGTTTTGGCGGCAGCGCCGAAAAACGCAGGCCGCCAATCTCGAACTGGCCGCCAGCAATGAGCAAATCCAGCAAAAAAACCAAAAGCTCGACCTGCTGATGCGGGAGTTGCACCACCGGGTAAAAAACAACCTGCAACTGGTGAGCAGCTTGCTGCGCCTCCAATCCCGGCAGGTGGGCGATGGGGCGGCCTCGGCGGCCATCAAGGCGGGGCAACTACGGGTGGAGGCCATGTCGCTCATCCACCAGCGGCTGTACCGGGAGGAGGGCATCACGCTGGTGAACATGCAGGAGTTCACGCAGGATTTGGTGGAGAAAATCGCCTTTGCCTTCGGCCACCGACTGGAGGAAATGGACCTGCAAATCCACTTCCAGCCCACCGACCTCGACGTGGACAAGGCCATGCCCATGAGCTTGATTATCAACGAGTTGTTGACCAATTCTTTCAAATACGCCTTCATGGAAACAGCCCGCCCTGGGCTGAAAATCGGCCTTGAACAGCAGGGCGAAAAGCTCCGCTTCCACTACGCCGACAACGGCCCCGGCCTGCCCGAAAATGCCATTGGAACCGGGTCGTTTGGCACTAAATTGATTGCCTCGCTGAGTGGGCAATTGGGTGGGCAGGCCCGGCAGTGGAACGAAGGAGGGGCGAGGTTTGAGTTGGTGTTTTAACACCAGTTTGCCAAAAGTTCTTTAAATTTGTTTCAAATTCAATCATCCATGACTGTTACCCAAGTATTTGACGACGTTGCGGTGCTGCTTGCCCAAATGGACCCAGCCAAGATTGCAGCTTTGAAGGCCCCGAAAGCAATGGCCACAAGGGTGGAAGTATTGGTCAACAAGAAAAAGGAAGGCCAAATCACTACGGAGGAAAGTGCTGAACTTGAACGTTTCCTTGCATTGGATATGCTCATCAACCTCGCCAAAGCCCGTGCCCACCGACTGTTAGCAGCATGAGTCAACGAGTCCCCAATTCCGTTAAGCTACTTGTGGGAACTCGTGCGTTGTTCCGCTGTGAGTATTGCCAGATGCTCGAAAGCGACTCCTTTTTGCCCTTTGAAATTGACCATATTGTAAGCCAGAAACATGGTGGAGGAAATGAACTCGAAAACCTTGCCTACGCCTGCCCACATTGCAATCAATACAAAGGAACAGACCTTACCACTTTTCTTTCTTCTTACAAAGACATCGTAGCTATTTTCAACCCACGGGAGCAAGCTTGGGCAGACCATTTTTATATGGAAAATGGGGAAATAATTGCCAAATCAAGGGTAGCCGAAGCCACCATCAAATTGTTGAGATTGAATGAGCCTGAGAGGCTGATTATCCGCAGGATATTATCGGAAAACAGGGGATAAATCCGCTTCGTTTACAATTTCCCGCCATTCACCACACTACAAGCCTGTTTCATTTACAAGTGCCAGCACCGCCTGTTGGATACCCTCATTTTTGTAGCAGTTACCAGATGAAAGCTTAGGTGTTAGTGAGCCAATAGTGTATTTGTTTAACCCCAATTGCCATTTTTTAATAAACTCCACTTTTCAAATTCGAATTTCAAATGAAAAAAATCTTTACACAACCATTTTTTGCATTGATTATCAGTCTGTTATCGGGCTTTTCGGCCTTCGGCCAAACGGCCATCACCATCACAGCAGCTGACATGCCCGTGCCAACTGGCCCTTATAATTTGGATGAAATAACGGGACTCGTCTCCAACCAGACCATAGCCAACGATGGCACTTGGGATTTCTCGGCATTTAATGGGAACCTGCCCAATAGTGTTGACTATTATCCAGAGACTATCCCATTCTTCACCGATGCGGGTGTGGACGCATACAGGCTGGTCACCAAAACATTAACCTCCGGTTTTGGCTATTATATTTACCAAGAAGTGGACTTTAATGATGATGCTGTGGATGATATAGCCGTGGATGTACCTGCGCAAGGCTATACTTTGCAGCCGTTTACGGGCAATATTGGCGATAGTCTTCTTATCCCAGCGCAAAGCTATATATACGACACATATAGGCGCTTTATCCAATTTCCAATGACCGCCAATAGCACATGGTCTTCGAGCAGCCGCCGCACTGCGGACATGTACATCCATGTGCCGGCATTTGGCCTGAACTATGCGCCCATTCAGCAAGCCTATACTTGGGTGCGCAACGATGCCATCGTTGGCTGGGGCAAAATGAGGGTATATACGCCCGATGGCCCTAGTGTCCAATACGATGTTTTGGTGGATAAAATCACGGAATATGCAACGGACAGCATGTACTTAAATGGGGCACCAGCTCCTACGCAATTGCTCACAGCTTTTGGCATCACGCAAGGTCAAAAAACCAATATG
>JADLHE010000531.1 GCA_020848965.1 Saprospiraceae bacterium | reverse complement strand
GATAAATGAACACCTCCTTAATAGCGCTGCGATAGCGGACATTGGCATTGGCGGTGAATTTCCCCAAATAGGCCGTCGCTCCCACGCTGAGCGTGTGCTTCATTTTGTAGGCCAAATCGTCGTTCAAGCGGCCTTTGGAAACGTCCCTTGCGTCGAGGTAGGTATAGCTGATATTGAGGCGGCCCCGATTTTCGATTTGGCGCACGTAGGCCACCTCAAAGCCCTGCATTACGGCCGCTTTCAGGTTGATGACCCGGTAGCGCAGCGGCTCCAATGGCTTGGACAATTGCTGAAAGGAAATCAGGTCTTTGTACTTGTTGTAGAAAACAGCGACGTCAAAACTGCTGCGGTTTTTCAGGCTCCATTTCACGCCCAATTCGGCGGAGACCGTCAATTTCTCGGACCTCAAACTTGGGTTCGGTTCAAACGATAAGCCACCGCCCTGTTCAAACTTGATGAAGCGCTCGGCCATGGCCGGGTTTCGGAACGCTTGCGCCAGCAGCGCCCGAACGCCAAGTGCCTTTGATGGCTGGTACAAAAACGCCAGCTTCGGGCTGAAATTCGTTTCATGGAACTCGCCCAAAATGCGGTAATGGTCAACCCTGGTGCCCGCAGTTAGGGTAAAATGCTCCGCAATGCTCCATTCATCCTGCGCATAGGCCCCAATATTGACGGCTTCATGTTGGCCATACAGCACGGTATCGGGCAGGCCGACCACGTGGTCCATATTGATGTCAATGCCCGTGACGAAGGCGTGGCGGTCGTTAAAAAACCAGTCCACCTGAGACACGCTGCCCAGCCGCTGCGCCATGATGGACGATTTGGCCACGACCTGCTTGCCCTTGTTCACGTTGGTGCTGTCGTTTTCGGGGTCGTTGTCGAAGCTGTATTTTGAGTTGTTTTGGTAGTAAAAAATACGGGTGGAGTACTTCACTTTAGCGCTTGGGATGGCGTAGTAGTAGAAGTCAGCGTTGACCTCCCGGCGGGTCTGGTAGTCGTCTTTGCGGTGCTCCGCAACGGCATAGGGTTGGTTGAAACTGAGCCAAGTAGCGGGCGTGTCGTTGTGGATTCGATTGGCGTTGAGCGTTATTTGCAGGTGGCGATTGCCGTTGAGTGCCCAAGCGCCCTTTCCATAAAAATTGAGCAGGTCGAAGGCCGATTTCTGGCGGTGGCCATCGTTGTGCTTCCAACCGCCGTCGAGCAGGTAGCTGAACCGCTTGTAGCTGCGGCTGTGATTGGCCTCGATGGTATGATAATCACGATAGCCTACCTTGCCGAAATTGCTCGGCTGATTTTCATAAAAACCGTAATTCAAATGGACTTTTGTGCTGGGTGCGGCGGTCGGTTTTCGGGTAATGACGTTCACCACGCCGCCCATTGCCGAGGAGCCATAGAGCGAAGAGTAGGCCCCTTTCACCACTTCAATGCGTTCGATGGAGTTCAGCGGCACGAGGTTCCACAGCGCCCCCGCCGACTCTGGGCTGAGTGCCGGGCGGCCATCAATCAGCAGCAGAACCCGGTTTCCGATGCCCCCGCCCGCCACCTCCGAGGCACCCCGGATGGAGAAGGCCTGCACGTTGGCATTGCTGGCACGGGTCACCACCACGCCCGGTGCTTCATCGAAAGCTTGGTCGAAAGGGGTAATGTTTTTTTCCTGGATTTGTTGGGCAGTAATGAGCGCCACACTGGCTGGGGCGAGTTTTGCGGCTTGTGGCATACGGGTGGCGGTCACAATAGCTTCATCGCCGAGAATAGCGGTAGGTTCCAGTTCAAAAGCGATGGTAGTTGTTTTGCCAGCCACTACATCCACGTCCTTCGTCACCTCCTCCCGATACCCAATGCACGAGGCTGTTAGCGTGTAACGACCCTCGGCAATCTCTTTCATTTCAAAAACACCCGTTTCATCGGTGGCAATGCCGCCGCCATCGCTGCGCAACACATTGACGAAGGGCAAATGCTCCCCCGTTGCAGCGTCACGCACCACGCCCCTGATGCTGCCCGTGCCCTGACCAAAGAGGTAGGCCGTTGCGAAGCAAAACAGGAAGGAGAATAGGTGCTTGGAATGCATGTCGGATAAATGATGGATGATAAATGATAAATGATGAATAGCGGTTCTTCCACTATTCATCATTCATCATTCATCATTTATCATTAACTACTGGTACCAAAGGTTCACAAAATTGAAATCAGCTTTGAAATTCAGCTCCAATTGCTCTTCCGCTTCGATGGTGATGGTGGAAGGTGCAGGGTAATTGAAGTAAGGGGCGATGACGATGCCATGCGATACCGCATCCTCATTGCCAAAATGGCAGCCAAGCGTGGCGGTTTTGAGGGAAGGGTCGCTGACGCCATCGTGGCGGAAGCCAAGGGCCAAGGCTGAGTAAGTGCCCGGCTCTACTTCGATTTCATATTTGTACTCCGACTCACCTGCTTTGTAGAGCAAAATGACCGGGTTTTGGGAGTTGTAGGGTGCGCCTACGGCAAAGGTGCCACCGGGTACGCCTGGGCCAAATGTGCCATCAGGAACAGCACCCCAGCCAGCCAATGGGTCGAGGCTAAAAGCAGGGAAAATGGTCACTTCCACCACGCCGCTGTCCTGCCAGGTTGCCCAGGTGTCAGCATTATCAATGGTGATGGTACCATAGACTTTGGTGGTTTTTTTGTCGTCCTTGCAGCCGCTCATCAGGAGGGCACTGATTGCTACCATTGCCATCAAAAGGCCGAAAATTCTGTTTTTCATCGTTTGTTGAATTTTTGATTGAATGATTTGAAGTCGAGTGATGCAGTGCGGGGCTGTCCCCATCGCTGCGTTTTTTTGATGGCGCAAAAGTCTGTGTTGCATTTATGGGGATTATCATTTTTGTGTCAAAACGGCGGGGGGATTGTCAGGTGGGTGTAAAAAGGTGGGTGAGAGCGTAGCATTGTACACATACCAAGGGGGTGGATTGGGTTAATTTTCACCCCAAAAACTATCAACGATAAATGCTGGAGTTAAAACTTTCGGCGTGCTGCAATCTCCAGCATGCCGACCCAGTTTTTTGGCATGGAATCCACTTTGTCGGTGAAGCGTTTACTTAATCCATAACCTAAATGCAGCCTTGGCACGAGTTCCAGCTTTTGCCGAATTGGAAGTAAATAGCCGATTTTTAGGCAAACAAATGCTGATAAATCCGAAATATAATCATCCGAGGTTGAATCAATTGGTTTAAGTTCACTTACAGTAATCATTCTTGGTGGATAAAAGTTGTAATCATAGTCCAAGTACCAACCGGTCTGCTTGCCGAGCATTTCACCGCCCAACAAAAAGGCGAACTCCATGCCCAGCCGAACCTCAAACCTTTTGTCAAGTGCATAAATATTTAAAGGATATAGACCAAGTTCCAACGATTTGAGCTTGGAGTTTACGTCAAGTCCAAACCCATATCCCAAACCACCACCTCTTACATCTATTCCTCCCTCGATTTCCATATATTTAAGGGTTATCCCCATTTCTATGCCTAAGCCCGTCTTTCCATACAAGCCAAGCCCCAAGCTTTTGGCTAAGCCGGGTGAGTAAGTGGAGCGGTAATGACCATCGTCATATCCTTTGTCAAAAAAGTGGTTGACACCAACACCCGCAAATAACTCAAGGTTTTGAGCTTCGGCTTGAATGCACAGCAATAGAGGAAATAATAGTTGTAGTATTTTCATGTTGAATCATATTTGATTGCTCAAATATACACGCAAGTATTGCCAAAAACACAAGCTTAAATGTCGGCAACAACCCAATTCTGCTTTTCTTCGCCCAAAATTTCAATATGAAAGCACCGAGTTCCATGGTCAAAATTTCGCTGGGTTTGTTTGTCTTTGCCCCCCTCTTTGCGCTTGCGCAAACCAAACCCCTCCTCCAAAAACTCACCCAACTCCCTGACTACCAATTCTTCACCCCCGTCGAAAAAGACCGTGACTGGCTCATCCACCCCATCGCCACCCCCACCACGGTGCTGAAAGACGGTGACAAAGACCTCGTCCTCACCAACGGCCTGCTGCTTCGCCGCTGGCGAATCGCACCCGATGTGGCCACGACCCACCTCACCCTTTTGACCAACGGCGATAACCTCGTGCGGGGCGTGAAACCCGAAGCGCAACTCGTGCTGGATGGCGACACGGTGCGCATCGGCGGACTGCTCGGCCAGCCGGAGTACGGCTATTTGCTGCCGCAATGGCTGGACTCGCTTCGGGCGGACTCGGCGGCGTTCCATTGCACCGATTTTGAAATCGGGGAGGTGAAGCCCCTGCTGGACTGGAAGCAGAAACGTTGGTCGGGCGAGCAGAACTATCCGCCACGGGGCAAGCGCCTCACGTTTTTTTACCAAAGCGGAAACGAAAAATGGCAGGGCGTGACGGTGGCCGTGCATTATGAAATGTACGACGGCATCCCCATGCTCTGCAAATGGCTTTCGGTGAAAATAGAGCAGCGCAATGAATTGAAAATCAATCGGTTCGCTTCCGAAATTCTGGCCGTGCGGGAGGAGGAAGTCAGCGTGGACAATACCGCCGGACTGCTGACGCCGGGCCTGCTGGTGCAGACCGACTACGCCTTCCACGACATGAGCAGCCGCTTCTCAAACCAGTGCGTGCGCTGGCTGCCCGACCCCGATTACAGCTCGCAGGTGAACTACCTTCGCCAAACACCGAACCTGCTTTGGGTCAGTCCACCGCTGGGGCCGGGCGTCACGCTCTCCGTCGGGGATGAGTGGGAGAGTTTCCGCACATGGGAACTGCCTTTCGATAGCTACGACCGGGAGCGGCGGGGGCTGGCCGAGCGGCGATTGTACCGCAGCATTGCCCCGTGGGCAACGGAAAACCCAATCTTCATGCACCTGACCAGCACCGACCCCGTGGTGGTGAAGGCGGCCATAGACCAGTGCGCCGAGGTAGGCTTCGAGATGGTCATCCTCAGCTTCGGCTCTGGCCTGACGATGGAGGACGCCAGCGAGTCTAACATTCAGAAATTCAAGGAGTTGGTGCAATATGCGCACTCGAAAAACGTGCAATTGGGCGGTTATTCGCTCTTTTCCAGCCGCCGCATTGACGATGAAAACGATGTCATAAATCCTGCCACGGGGCAGCCGGGCGGAGCCATTTTCGGCAATGCGCCCTGTCTTGGCAGCGAATGGGGCATCCGGTATTTGGAGAGCTTGCGTAAGTTCATCCGGGAAACGGGCTTCGATCTTTTGGAGCACGATGGGCCCTACCCCGGCGATGTTTGCGCCAGCGAAAAACATCCCGGCCATGTGGGCTTGGCCGACTCACAGTGGGAGCAATGGGACTCGTCCGTGGAGTTTTATAAATGGCTACGGGAAACGGGCGTCTATCTGAACGCCCCCGATTGGTACTTTCTCAATGGCAGCAGCAAGACGGGCATCGGCTACAGGGAGGTGAACTGGTCGTTGCCGAGGGAGCGCCAAATCATGCTCGGCAGGCAGAACATCTTCGATGGAACCTGGGCGAAAACGCCCTCGATGGGCTGGACTTTCACGCCACTGACCGAGTACCACGGCGGGGGCGCTGCGGCCACTTTGGAGCCGCTCGATTCGCACCGGGTGGAGTATCGCCAGCACCTTTGGCAGAACTTCGGGAGCGGGGTGCAAAGCTGCTACCGTGGGCCCCGCCTTTTCGATACCGAGGAGACGAAATGGGTGGTGCAGGCCGCCGTGAACTGGTACCGAAACTACCGAAAAATCCTCAACAGCGACATCATCCACCTGCGAAGGCCGGATGGGCAAGATTGGGACGGCATCCTGCATGTGAACCCAAATTTGAAGGAAAAGGGCATGGCGATGCTCTACAACCCATTGAAAGACAATATTTTACGAAAAATAAAACTGCCGCTCTACTACACGGGCCTGACCGAGTCGGCACAGGTGCGCATCGGCAGCAGTGCGGGCAGCAGTAGTTTGGAGAGTGTTCCGAAGACGTACTCATTGAACAGGGAATACGAGATAGAAGTAGAGGTGGAAATTCCGGCGGGCGGCTGGGTTTGGGTGGTGGTGGAATAGCGGTAGATGGGGAAAGCGCACCCCTCACTGAGCCAAGCCAAACTTGGGCTTACAATTTCCCGATGAGGTGGCCGAACTCCTCCTTTCTTCCCCTTGCTATCGGCACGTTTTTGCCGTTTTGCATGACGAGCACACCGCCGTCCTTTTTGATGTATTCCCGCACGAATTTCAGGTTGACCAAGAAGCTCCGGTGCACCCGGTAGAAACCCGCATCGCCCAGCACCTCCTCCATATCGCCGATTGATTTCGTGACGAAGATGGGCTTCTCCGACTTCATGTGCAGGCTGGAGTAGTTCCCATCGCTTTCCACGAGCATAATATCGTCTATTTCGACAAACAGGTATCCGTTTTGGTTGGGCAACGCCACCCGGCCCGTGAGCTGCGGCTGATGAACGTGGTGCTGGAAAACATCGAGGTGCTTTTTCAT
>JADLHE010000530.1 GCA_020848965.1 Saprospiraceae bacterium | reverse complement strand
GAAGGCAAAATGAAGGAAGCTAATATTGGGACAACACAAAAAATAGACATTGGACAAACGGTCGCACCCGGAATGAATTATTTGCTGCTGTTGGATGGCAAGCAAAGGCAAATCCTAAAATTTGTAAAGGGATAGTCGGACAGCCGGAAAACGAAAACGCCCCATTGTGACAACGAAGTCGCAATGGGGCGCAAGGTTTCTTCTCGCTATTATTCGCCCTTGAAAAGGGGCTTTCTCTTCTCCAAAAAAGCAGTGACGCCTTCCCGGTAGTCCGAGGTGCCGCCAGCCAAGGTTTGGTACTTGTCCTCCGCTTCCAATTGCTCGGAAAGGATGTTCTCAAAACTCATATTCAGCAGCCGCTTGGTGTAGCCGAGCCCCTTGGTGGGCATTTGGGCCAGTTGCTGCGCAATGGCCAGGGCAGCATCGTCAAAGCCTTCGTTCGGGAGGCATTTGTAAATCATGCCCATTGCGTCCGCATCCTTGGCCGTCACTTTTTCCCCAAGCATCATCAAGGCGGAAGCTTTGGCGAAGCCAACCAAACGGGGCAGGAAGTAGGTGCCACCACTATCTGGCACAAGGCCAATTTTGCTGAAAGCCTGAATTAACGAAGCCGACTCGGCGGCCACCACCACATCGCAGGCAAGGGCGATATTGGCACCAGCGCCTGCTGCCACGCCATTCACCCCGCAGACGATGGGTTTTTCGATGCTCCGCAACCGCTCGATGATGGGGTTGTAGTGCTCGCCCAATATGGTCTTGAAGCTGGGCGAGTGGTCCGGGTCGCTCACTTCTTGGAGGTCTTGCCCGGCACAGAACGCCTTGCCTTCCCCGGTCAGGTAAATGGCCCGACCGGTGTGGTCGTGGGCGCAATCAGCCAGTGCGGCCTGCACTTCGAGCGCCATTGCCCGGTTAAATGAATTGAAAACGGCTGGGCGGTTCAGGCGAATGACGCCGACGCCATTCGCCTTTGTGAAAAGGATATTTTCCATTTTGGATGAAATAATTTGGCTTTAAAAATTGCCACCAAGTTAGGATGAAAAACCTAAGCGGATTTGATTTTAGAAGCCATCCCCATCCAATAGGTTGCCCAAATTGCCGAGTGGGCCGCCTTGTTCCCGCTGCCTGCCTGCGCCACCATAACGAATGATGCGGTCGGCCAAACGGCTGATGGGCAGTGATTGCACCCAGATCTTGCCGGGGCCACGCAACGTTGCGAAGAAAAGCCCTTCGCCACCAAAAATCGTGTTTTTCACCCCGCCCACGAACTCAATGTCAAAATCAACGGATTGGGTATAGGCCACCACGCAGCCAGTGTCAATCTTCAGGATGTCGCCAACGCCCAAGGTTTTCTCCACCACCATGCCGCCAGCATGCACGAAGGCCATGCCATCACCTTCCAGTTTTTGCATGATGAAGCCCTCGCCGCCGAAGAGGCCCGTTCCAAGCTTCCTTTGGAACTCGATGCCCACGGCAACGCCCTTTGCAGCGCAAAGGAAAGCGTCTTTTTGGCAGATGAGCTTTCCGCCAAGGTTGCAGAGGTCGAGTGGGATGATTTTGCCGGAATAGGGCGCTGCAAAGCTGACCCGCTTTTTGCCCATGCCCACATTGGTGAAGGCGGTCATGAACAGGCTTTCGCCCGTAAGAATCCGCTTGCCCGCACTGAGCAGTTTGCCGAAGAGGCCGCCTTGCTGCTGTTGGGAGCCATCGCCGAAAATGGTCTGCATCGTAACATCGGCGTCCATCATCATAAAGCTTCCGCTTTCAGCAATGACCGATTCTTGGGGGTCCAATTCAATTTCGACGAACTGCATCTCCTCGCCGTAGAGTTTGTAATCAATCTCGTGATTCAACATGGTTTTATTCTTATTTTGATTTGAGTAGCGAAGATGGGAGTTTTGGGCTTGCGCAAGCGTTATTTTTTCTACGAAATTGATGGAGTGGCAGATGTTGGCTGCATTTTGCGGAGCATAGTGGCAATTTTTGAAATCGTTAGTTATGGCAATTTCATCTCCGTTCAGATGGAAAATATCTACCCGACTTTGATTATGACATTAAACTGACTTAATTCGCAGCTAAATTTTTAATCACGAATTGTTTTCACCAACTGTTTGATCATTATGAAAAAAAATCTGATTGTCGTTTTTGCAGTTCTCACCGCACTTTATGCTTGCGGCGTGAAGTCTGCTTCTAAAGTTTCTTCTGCTGACCTTACCTCTGGCAAGGCGCTTTACATGGACAAATGCGGCAAATGCCACCCAGCATTTGATGTAAAATCCAAGTCAGTTGAGCGTTGGAACCAAGTGCTTGCACCGATGATTAAGGACAAAGCCAAAATGAACGAAGCCGACGGCAAGCTCGTGGAAGCTTATGTTTGGAACGAACTTGGCGTGAAGAAGTAAACATTCTGAACCTTGTTCCGTAAAAAGGTTCAAGTACCGAACATGGTGCTTGAACCTTTTTTGTTTCGAAACATGACATTTCTCATGCAAAAAAGCAAAAGAAATATGCCCTGATTGTTTCAGGTTTGCAATTTCGACCTAATTTCAGCCCCGAATTAAAAAAGCCCCAAACTCATTCATCGCATACCCTAATCATTATGATTCTTGGCATTTTGAAAGAAGACAGCTCCGACAACCGGGTAGCTGTCATTCCTGAAACGGCGGCAGCCCTTTTGAAACTCGGCATCAAGGACGTGCTCATCGAAACTGGTGCAGGCGAGCGGGCTGGCTACCGTGACGCTGACTACACAGCCCAAGGCGCCCAAGTCACTTCTGAAACGGAAGTGCTTTCCAAATCGGAACTCGTCGTAAAAATCAATCCACTCTCAAGTGCGCAGTGTAGCCAACTGAAGGCAGGCCAGATGATTCTCGGTCAGTACAACCCGCTCACCAACCGGGATGTAACCACGCCTTTGCTTGCTGGCAAGGTAACTGCCTTTAGTTTGGACATGTTGCCCCGAACCACCAGGGCACAAGCCGCCGACGTGCTTTCCAGCATGGCCACCGTGGCTGGTTACAAAGCTGTCTTATTGGCAGCGAATGAGTTCGTTGGCTTCTTCCCAATGTTCATGACGGCGGCGGGCACTATCAAACCTGCCAAAGTGCTCATACTTGGCGCAGGTGTTGCGGGCCTACAAGCCATTGCTACCGCAAAAAGGCTCGGTGCAGTGGTTGAAGCTTTCGACGTACGCACGGCGGCCAAAGAGGAGGTGTTGAGCCTTGGTGCCAAATTTGTGGACGTGGAAGGTGCCCAAGAAAGCGCCGCTGCTGGTGGTTATGCCATTGAGCAATCCGATGAATTCAAGCAACTGCAAGCCGATGCGGTGCACAAGCATGGCAGCATGGCCGATATTGTGATTTGCACCGCACAGATTCCCGGACGTCGGGCACCTGTTTTGCTCCGCAAAGCCACAGTGGAGGCCATGAAACCCGGTTCGGTGGTCATTGACTTGGCGGCCAGCACAGGCGGCAACTGCGAAGTGACGGAAAACGGCAAAACCATTGTCCACAATGGCGTGAAAATCATCGGCGATTCTGCATTGCCGGCCTCTGTTCCGAGGGATGCCAGCGCCATGTTCAGCAAAAACGTCTTGAACTTCTTGAAAATATTATCGCCCAAAGGCGAGGTCGTACTCAATTTTGAAGACGACATCGTACAAGGCACCTGCATCACGCACCAAGGCGAAGTCATTAGCCCTAGGCTCAAAAGCCTGATGGCGACATCCTAACCGCTTCAATCAATCAATCCTTCAATCCATCAATCCTTCAAATATGGATGCACTAGCCAGTTTTTTCCTTGAAAACCAGCACATGGTCTATATCGTGGTGCTGTCGATTTTTTTGGGCATTGAGGTCATTTCCAATGTGCCAGCCATTCTCCACACACCTTTGATGTCGGGCGCAAACGCCATTCACGGGGTGGTCATCATTGGGGCCATCATCGTCATGGGCCATGCCAGTAGCGACGACTATTTGGCTTTGGTGCTCGGCTTTTTTGCAGTCGTACTGGGCACCTTGAACGTCGTTGGCGGCTTCGTGGTCACCAATCGTATGCTCGAAATGTTCAAAAAGAAAAAATAAAACGGTGAACGGTGGACGATAGACGGCTGACGGAGGCCAAAGACCTCCATCCACCGTCCTCCGTCCACCGACTACCGACTACCAAATAAAATGAGTTCTTTTCTCCTCGAACTTTCCTACCTCATCGGCTCCATCACTTTTGTGATAGGTTTGAAAAAATTGAGCCACCCAGAATCGGCTCGACAGGGCAACCTCTTGGCTGCGGCGGGCATGGGGCTTGCCATATTGGGCACCATCCTTTTCCATGAACACAATGGCGAGCGCATCGGCAATATCGGCTGGATTGTACTGGCCGTGGGCATCGGCACGGTTGTCGGTTGGATGGCGGCCATGCGGGTCAAGATGACGGCGATGCCCCAAATGGTCTCGCTTTTCAATGGGATGGGCGGCGCTTGTGCAGCCATTATATCCATTGTGGAGTACCATTCGCATCCCGATGGCGATGCACTTTACCTTTTGGTGGTTTTCCTTGGCCTTATCATCGGCAGCGTTTCGTTCAGTGGCAGTATGGTTGCCTTCGGTAAATTGGACGAAAAAATAAAGGACTTCTCAGCCAAATGGCTCACGGTATTCAACTTGGCATTGCTCGCCGTCATTTTCATCGTGCTTGCAACCGCTATGGTTTCGCCCGAAACTTTTGGCCCATCGGTACTATGGATTTTGTTGTCGCTCAGCCTGTTGTACGGCGTGCTATTCGTCATGCCAATTGGCGGTGCCGACATGCCCGTTGTCATTTCCTTGCTGAACTCCTTTACAGGTATGGCGGCAGCATTCGGCGGCTTTTTGTACCACAATCAAGTCATGCTTACGGGCGGTATTCTGGTGGGTTCGGCAGGCACTATCCTTACGGTGCTGATGTGTACGGCCATGAACCGTTCGTTGTTGAATGTGATTATTGGCTCCTTTGGTGGGGGAGGGGGAACTTCAGCTGCGACCAAAGGCGACCAAACTGTCAAAGAAATTAACTTGACGGACACTGCTATCCTTTGCTCCTATGCTAGCAAAGTTTGCATCGTGCCCGGCTACGGCTTGGCGGTTGCGCAAGCGCAACATATCTGCCATGATTTGGAGAAACAACTCGAAGCAAAAGGTGTGGAAGTTTATTATGCCATACACCCTGTGGCGGGTCGTATGCCAGGCCACATGAACGTGCTTTTGGCAGAAGCCGATGTACCATACCCAAAACTCGTTGAAATGGAGGACGCAAATGGCATGATGAACAGCACAGACGTGGTCATAGTGGTAGGTGCCAACGACGTGGTGAACCCAAGTGCCAAGGATGACCCCGGCAGCCCAATTTTCGGGATGCCCGTTATAGAGGTTTGGGATGCCAAGAATATCATTGTGATGAAGCGCAGTATGCGTTCTGGCTATGCGGGTATCGAGAACCCGCTTTTCTTCCACGCTAAAACGAAGATGCTTTTTGGCGATGCCAAGGAAACCTTGCAAAAGCTAGTAGCCGAAGTAAAAATGGCTTAGTAGCTTTCAGAAAATATCAAATCCATTAAACAATAAAGGCTGCCCTCGGGCAGCCTTTTTGTTTTTGAATATGTAGAGAGAAAAGCAACTTATGGGTTATGCCAACCGGGTCATATCCCTGACGAGAATCTTACCACGGTTGAAGTAGATTAAGTCGGATTTGCGCAGCTCGTTCAAAACCAGTGTAACGGTCTGACGGGAAGTGCAAGTGATATTTGCAATGTCCTGATGGGTCAATGAGTGTTTCAGCAGCATTTCCAAGCCCACTTTGCGGCCACTTTTGGTCACTGAGTCTTTGATGAACTCCACGATGCGGGTGCGGGCATCCTTGAAAATGAGCGACTCCAATTTACTCTCGGCACGCATGAGGCGGTTGCCGAAAAGCGTCATGATGCGGTCGCAAAGTGTGAAGTTCAGGCGCATCAATTTCTTGAGGTCTTCCACTTTCAATGAATAGATGTGAACCTCTTCCCGAAGCGCCTGCGCAAGGTCTTGGCGCTTGGTCTCGCCAATGATTCCCAGCTCGCCGAACATGGCCAATGGCTGAAACAAGGACTTGATGATTTCCTTGCCATCGTCAGAGTGCATGGCAATTTTGATGATGCCTTTTGCGAGGAAAAAAATCTGGTCAGAAGCTTCGTCTGGAAGGTAGATATAGCTGAATTTCGGTTTCACCCGGTATTCGGCCATTGATTCCAGTTTCAGCTTTTCTTCCGCTGTGAGGCAGTCAAAAAGTGGAAAATCTGTGATTGGTGCAACGCTATTCTGTGTAGTTACTGCTGTCATCTCTCTCAATTTTTCTTACTGTGAAAATAATTAGTGGGTTTACAAATGCATAGACACAACGCCATAGCCTAACCCCTACGCTGATGGTGATTTTTTCAAAACAATTGCCTGAATACACTGGGATTTAGACGTGAAATGATGAGCGTTTTGTGAATTATTTAGTATTTAAATTTGAATGGATTGAAAAAATGATTTGAAATCAAACAATTGTTCTGAATTTTATCTGGATTTCTTGTTTTGCTTTCGAGTTTAAGTTTTCGAGAATTTTTCAAGAATAGTTGTCAAAATGACTAAAAACAAAAGCCCAGTCCACTATAGGTGCGAACTGGGCTTTTGCTTACAAAGAAACCTAGCTTGAAATTAATCCCGCTTTGGCCCCCTTTTCAATACCAAGCTGTCGGCAGGGTAGCTTGACTTCAATAAGTCCATATTTGCCTGTGCCCAAGCGGTGAGCCTTGACCGTTGCTCGTCGGTCAGTTTTGCCTCAGGGTGCAATCCGAACCAAGTATAGCTGGAAATTGGCATTTCCTT